>JAENWW010000002.1 GCA_016649875.1 Coriobacteriia bacterium | reverse complement strand
CATAGTTTGTATTATACTCTGTTCTATGAGGGATAACAACAAAGTATTGGTTGGTCTATGAGAAATAATACTGAAATTAGGCATGGTAGACACTGTGTTTTCAAGATGCATGTTCATTTGGTTTTTGTGACTAAATATCGAAAACATGTTTTTGACGATGATGCGATTGATCGGCTGCGAGTGATGTTTTCAAGCGTCTGTACTGACTTTGAGGCTACGCTTATTGAAATGAATGGAGAACATGACCACGTTCACCTTCTGATTGAGTACCCGCCCAAAATGACTGTTTCTAAGCTGGTGAATAGTCTGAAAGGTGTTTCAAGCCGCCTACTTCGCCAACAAAGGCCGGATATCGAAAAACGGTACTGGAAAAATACGCTATGGAGTTCATCGTATTTTGCTGCATCCTGCGGCGGTGCGCCGATCAGCATTATCAAGCAGTATGTGGAACAGCAGCGGACGCCAGATTAAGACCTTTGCTCTACATCCCCGCCCTGAACGACGGGGCCTTTCGCAAATTATCCGGTAACGTAAAAGATGCCCGCTTTCGCAGGCATCTTCATAAGTCAAGATTGCAAAACTCCCATGACGCCCTTAAGGCTTCACGATAACCGGCGTTCCTTTCGGTATCTTCGGGTAGAGTTTTACGATATTCGCATTGGCGACTCGAATGCACCCGTGGCTTGCGGCGGTTCCAATCTGCGCCTTATTCGAAGTACCGTGAATACGCAACCCTGTATCATGACCGTTTTGGTTGAGGTTCATGGCGCGGATACCGAGCGGGTTGTTCGGGCCGGCCGCAATTGTTTTGGGCATACCGGAGGCCCAAGCGCTACCCGGGTTACCCCATGTCGGGTGGAGACGTTTGGTGCCGATGGTATAGTATCCGGAGGGCGTTCTGTGCCCCGCTTTCCCGACTGTCACACGATAGGTCGTATTCGTTTTCACGCCGTGATCGTAGAGATAAAGGCGACATGCTGATTTGTCTACGACGATGCACTTTCCAAGTTGCACGCGTTTCGATAGACCGGCTTTTGTAATCCTTCGAGAAACCGTCGCCGCTACCGCTCCGGTATACTTCGCCTCACCGAAAGCGCCGAGCGCCGAATACATGGCGGTTTGCACGGTGCTCGAAGAAAGTGAGTACCCGGTGGAAGCGTTTATGATAACCATTTTCTTTTCTTTGGAAGAGTAAGCATACCGGATATTCTTCGCCTTCGACGTGCGGTCCTTTGCAATCGCATTCGCCTTCTTCACCAAAGCCGCCTTCTGAGAAGGAGTCATCGTCGATTTGGTGATGTCGGCTGGACTTTTCGACCCGACGATTGCGTTACGCTCAGAAGGCGAAAGTGTGAATTTCTTTCCGCCGACGGTCACCGTGAAAGAAGTGACACCGGCGGCGGCGCTTGCTTGAGCCGAACCGACGAAAGCGAACAACATCGCCGATGAAAGCATTAGGACGAGAGCGATATTTCTGTTTTTCGCACCCATATTACAACCTTTTCTTCTTGTGTCATCAACCGCATACGCATCGATTTTTCATACAGACTACGCTGCAAAATATCTGTGTATGATAATATCACCGACTCGGTAGCATTCCGAAGTATGATTGACGCTCAATAATATTTGCGGCTTCGGCCGTTCGCTGCACTTGACCGCGAACCTCTAAACCGATAACATACTTAAACGCGTGAAATTGGCCGGATAGCTCAGTTGGTAGAGCAGAGGACTGAAAATCCTCGTGTCGGCGGTTCAAGTCCGTCTCCGGCCACCATATCGCTTCATCAAGACTCCTCTCGGGGGTCTTTTTTGTTTGCTCGATGATCTTCGGCGATGGATATGCTCTACACCTTTACGGCGTGGGCTGCGTGTTCAAGCCCAAGGTGGCATCCGGACCGGTGGACACGATTACCGTAACCGCCGAGCCTTTCTTGACCATTATGCCGACATTGGGAGTTTGCGAGATGACGCTTCCTTTTGCAACCGTATCAGAGGAACTCGTCGATGAGCTCAACGTCAGCCCCGTAACCGTGACGAGTTTTTCTGCAGCTACATTCGTAAGTCCGACGACGTTGGGAACGCTGACCGTCGTCACAGGCTTGGGACCGGTGGACACTACGATGGTGACCTCGCCGGCAGTTGCAACGGAGGCACCGGCATTCGGTGTCTGCGAAATGACTCTGCCCTTCTCAACATCGCCATCGGGTTTCGCCGAGACGCTTACGCTGAACCCCTTGTTTTTCAAGGTACTGACCGCAGTATTCTCTCTTTGTCCGACGACATCGGGGACAATGACATTTTCCGTCGAAGGCGCAGTCGTCTCTACTTTCACCACTTCGAGATTGACCTTGGAGCCTTCGGCGACTTTCGTACCCGCAGTCGGATCGGAAGATGCGACATCACCGGTTTTATGAGCACCGCTCGTCGCATCGACTCTTGTGATCGTTCCGACGACGAGCTTTGCGACTTCGATTTTCTTCGTCGCTTCGTCAAGTTGCAGTCCGGTCACCGTCGGAACGGTAACCTGTATCGTAGCCGTGTTATTTTCAGTTTTTTTGATGTGGTTGAGGTACAGACCGCCGGCGATGAGCGCCAAGGCGAGAATTGCGACAATCACCCAAAAACCGACCTTTGACTTCGGCTCGGCACCACCGTTGCTTCGGGTATCGGGAAGTTGAGATGCGACCACGCCCGCCGGAACGGAAGTATTATACTCTCGCATGACTTGAGGAGACAGACCGGCCGCCTCGAGCACGCCGACGGCTTCGACTTCACTCATGCCGACGACATCGGGAAGCACCGTCGCCGGCCGCGGATTCCCGGCCTGTCCGCTTGACACGAGCACCGCCGTCTCCGAGCCCACGACGACATTTGCCTCGGCCGAAGGGAACTGTGCACTGACAGCGCCTTTACGGACGGTTTCATGGTAATCGTAAACGACTTTCGCCTGCAATTTCGCACGTGAGATGGCTTCGAGCGCCACTCCTTGCGATTTTCCCACGACATTGGGCATGGCGCTAAACGTCGTAGGCTGTATCAAAGCAGGGCCCTGTGACACGACGATGACCACACGCGACCCCTGAGGAATCGACCCTTTTTCGTACACGATCTTTGATTTTGCCATTACCTGTCCTTTTCTCAAATCCAACTTACCGAAAATGCCCCACCCGACCGGGACGATGTGTCGAGGCGCAATGCCTCGGCGCATCGCCGGTTCGATTACTCCGCTTTATACGTCGGTGCAGCTTCGACGGCTCCGGTTGCAAGCCATTCCGCAGCCATATCCCTCAACAAGAATTTCTGAATCTTACCACTCGCCGTCAACGGGAACTCGTCGACGAACCACACATACTTCGGCGCCTTATAGCGAGCCATTCGCTTCCAACAAAGCTCCTTGATGTCGGTGTCCGTTATCGTCGAACCGGCCTTTTTGATGACGAAGGCCGCCGGCAACTCACCATACTTCTCATCGGGAGCACCGACCACCTGAACGTCGGACACACCTTCCATGGTATAGAGAAACTCCTCGATTTCACGGGGATACACATTATCTCCGCCACGAATAATCATGTCTTTGATCCGCCCGGTGATGCGATAGTATCCCTGCTCATCGACCGTCCCCAAATCTCCGGAGTGCAGCCAACCGTCTTCGTCGATGGCTTGCGCGGTTGCTTCGGGCATACCATAGTAGCCCTTCATGATGTTGTAACCGCGACAGCAAAGTTCGCCGATTTCACCGACTGCACACTCCTCACCGGTTTCGGGATTCTTTATCGAAACCTCGACATGCGGCGTCATCTTACCGACAGTTTCGGCGCGAATCTCGGGAGGATCGTCGGTTGAAGTTTGGCAGAACACCGGACTTGTTTCGGTCAAACCGTAGGCGATGGTCATATCTCTGCAGTTCATCTTCTTCATGACATCATTCATCACATCGATCGGACACGGCGAGCCGGCCATGATTCCGGTACGCAATGTCGACATGTCGAACATGTCGAACATCGGATGATCGAGTTCGGCGATAAACATAGTCGGTACGCCGTAAACCGCCGTACATTTTTCTTTTTCGATTGCAGCGAGAACGAGCAACGGATCGAACGCCTCGATGAGCACGACGGTCATTCCATGCGTCAATACCGCCATCATACCGAGCACGCAACCGAAACAGTGGAACAACGGAGTCGGCAGACAGAGCCTGTCCACACCGGTGAACTTTTGACGCTCACCGATATAATATCCGTTATTGACGATGTTTCGAGACGACAACTGTACGCCTTTGGGAAAACCGGTCGTCCCCGAAGTGTACTGCATCATGACGACATCGTCGGGATCGCCGGAGTCTACCGCCTCGCGCAACTTCGCATCACCGGTGTGCTCTCCGAGAAGAAGCAACTCGGGCATCGAATAAAATCCCCTATGCTTTTCGGGGCCGAGATACATCAGCGAACGCAGCTTGGGAAACTCTTCACTTCTCAGATAGCCGCGTTCTTGCGTCATCATCTCAGGAACGAGTTCCCGCAGCACCGATACATAGTCGACATCGCGGTAGTTGTCCACGATTGCAAGTGCTTTCATATCGGACTGCTTCATGAGATACGCCAACTCATGCGATTTATAAACGGGGTTGACCGTGACCAAAACGGCTCCTATTTTTGCCGCGGCGAACATGAATGTCAACCAATCGGGCACGTTTCGCGCCCAAATGCCGATATGATCGCCGTGACCGATTCCTATCGCAATCAATGATTTCGCGAGTTGGTCCACTCGCTCGTCGAACTCCGTATAACTCCATCGCAACGCTCTATCGGGCATTACACAAAAATCACGCTCGGGGTGTTCCTTTACTTCCTTTTCAAAAAACTGACCCATTGTCAAATTGGTAAAAGGCCCGTCGTATTGTTTTGTCTCCACAATTAGGTCCTTTCCATCTCGAGAGGCAAATAGTATGTCTTACGCCGGGGTGTACACGACGGCCATGATGCGCGTCATGCCGTCGCCGTATCCACGCACCTGATGCGGAACGATGGAGTCATAATAAATCGAATCACCGGGCTTGAGTACATACGTGTCTTTTCCATACTCGATTTCGAGTTCTCCGTTCATGACGTAGATGAACTCTTCCCCTTCGTGCGTCGAAAGATCACGCTCGGTGTTCGGGGCGACATCGATCATGAAGGGATCCATGTGACGCGAAAGTTTTCCCTGCGCCAACGAGAAGAAGTCGAGCGGAGCGCTCTTCGTTCCCGTTTCGAGGCTCTTCATGCGAGAAGTCCGCTCGGCCTCTCCGGCCCGAGTCACACTCGGCCCTATTCCCTTGTCGTCATCGAGCAGGGTTCCGAGACGTACGCCCAGTGAACGAGTGATCTGAATAAGTGGCGAAAGCGAGGGTACGATTGCATTCGACTCGATTTCTTTGATTGTTTTCACACTGCACCCGCTGCGCTCGGCGAGTTCTTCCATCGACATCCGATGCGCGGTTCGCAGGGTGGTCAACTTCTGACCGATGTGATTCGTCGACATGATAAAACCTTCCTCTTCTTGTTTCTCTCTAAGTATAGCTTGCCCATTGGCAAGGCAACTTCACAAAATGAACTAACACAAGAAAAATCGGCAGCCAAACCGAGGTTTGCTGCCGATAAATAGTTAGGTAATACGTGTAAATAACTATTGCTCGATAGTACCTCGTCCCAAAGACAACTTGCCCTGTAGCTTGCGAGATAGTAGCGATAAAGTGAAGTTTATAACGAAGTAGATGAGGGCGATCAAAATATAGATGGTGATAACCTGCGTCGCTTTCCAATACTTGCCCGTGAGGATAACACCCTCATACATCAATTCGAACGCACCGATGGTCATGGCGAACGAAGAGTCTTTGATGACGGTGACGAATTGCGAAACGATCGGCGGTATCATCTTGACGACGGCCTGCGGCAAAACGATATAACGCAGAATTTGAACATAGTTAAAGCCCTGAGAATGCGCCGCTTCCCACTGCCCCGTACCGATGGAGTTCAAGCCGCCGCGAACCACTTCGGCAAGAAGCGACGAAGTGAATACGGTCAATCCAAATATTGCCGCATCTCTGGACTGCAGCCCCCCGACGAAATAACAAAAGAGCAATATGAGCAACAACGGAATGTTTCGAACGAACTCGATATAGACCGTTGCCGCCTGGCTCAAAACGGGAATCTTAGAAAAACGCGCGATACCGAGAAGCGTACCGAAAATAAAACTCAACACAATCGTGACCAGCGCGATAACGAGCGTCAGTTGCAGCCCTCGACCGAGCGCCGCATAGATGACCGGGTCTTTGAGCATGGAAACGACATCAGGACCCATCCAATTAAGCATTCCCATGCACCTCCGCTCTGTCTTCGAGCTTCTTGGTCAAAACCGCGAGAGGAAAGCAGAGGGCGAAGTACAACAAACCGACGACGATATAAGTCGGACCGTAGTTACCGGCGTTGCCGGCATATGAGTCTCCTCGATACATCAAGTCTCCACCTGCGATGACGGCCAATATCGAAGTATTCTTAATCAAAACAACCGCTTGATTCGTCAGCGGTGGCAATACGACACGGAGCGCCTGCGGAATGATGACATGCCGCATGGCTTGAATATAAGAAAATCCTTGTGACAAAGCCGCCTCGATTTGGCCGTGATGAATCGATTGGATTCCGGCGCGAACGACTTCGGCGATATAGGCGCCATGGTAAAAACCCACTCCCATGATTCCTATGACAGTCACCGGGATGACGGCCTTGGGCGCAATCAACGGCAACGCATTGTAGAGCAAGAACACCTGAATGAGCAAGGGAGTGTTCTGAAAAAACTCCACATATATGCGGGCAAAAAAGCGCGCGACTTTCCAATGAGAGCTTGAGAGGACGCCGAAAACAACGCCGATGATCATCGCAAGCGCGAGACCTGTAACGGACACTATCAACGTGACTCCCAAGCCCTCGATAAGCATGGGGACATTGGAAAGCGAGGCTTGCCATTTTTGGAGACTGAAAGGGCCCATCGTTAATTAAGATTCCACTTCTTCAAAAGAGTCGCCATTTCACCGTTCGCCGTCATTTCTTTCAGCATGGTGTTGCACTCTTCGGTGATTCCGTCGTTACCTTTTTTGGTGGCGATTCCGTACTCCTGCGGTGCAAACCCTTCTGCGAGGATAACCTTGTCGGAGCTCAGATAGCCGGTCAGGATCGACTTGTCGACTGAGAACGCATCGATTCGTCCCGACTCGAGAGCCGCATTGATTTCAGGGTAGCTCGCAAATTCAAGATAATTCGGCTTGATGGAAAGCTTCTGGGTCGCAATCTCGGCCTCGATGGCATCCTTTGTAGTCGCGCCTTGGGCCACGCCGACCTTCTTGCCGTTGAGATCCTTGAGCCCGGCGATCCCGGAGTTTTTCTTCACGAGAATTCCCACTTCATCGGTATAGTAACCATCCGAGAAGTTCCACTGCAGCAAGCGATCGGGCTTGATTGTGAAAGTCGCGATTACGACATCGAGTTGACCGTTGTCGAGAAGCGGCCCGCGCGTTTTCGCGGTAACGGGCTCAAGCTGAATTTTGCTCTCGTCACCGAGAATTCGTTTTGCGAGCTGACGCGCCAAATCGATTTCGAATCCGTCGATTTTATTGGTCTTGGGATCCTTGTAACCGAAGTTCGGCACATCGACCTTCACGCCGACTTTGAGCACACCGGCATCTTTGATCTTTTGGATGTCGGACGAGACCCCGGTGCTACCGGTGGTCGCCGCTTCCTCCGTGCCGCACCCTACCAGTGCAGTAACGCTCAAAACGAGCGCAAACGCGATAACCAGAACGAGCATTTTCTTCTTCATGATTCCTCCTTCTTATTTCAACCGTTTCGATCCCCCCGATATCGAACCGAGAGTTTCCCCTAATCGTACCGTGTATGCATCTCGCTTACACGCAACCCCTATTCACAGCGCGTGACTTTCATGCGCGGCATTACCTATCGAAGTATTTTGCTCAAGAATAATTTTGTGCGATCGTTTTGCGCATTTTCAAAGAAGTGCGCCGGAGTGCCGTCTTCGATAATTCGTCCCTCATCTACGAATACGACTCGATCGGCGGCCACTTTCGCAAACCCCATCTCATGCGTCACGACGACCATCGTTATGCCCTCTTCGGCCAGTCCGATGATAACGTCGAGGACCTCTTGGATCATCTCCGGATCGAGCGCCGAAGTCGGCTCATCGAACAACAAGACTTTCGGATGCATGTTGAGCGCGCGCGCGATGGCGACACGCTGCTGCTGCCCACCGGAAAGCTGATTGGGATACGCGTTGTACTTCTCGCGTAAGCCCACCCGGTCCAAGTAGGCCATTCCGGAATCCTCTGCTTCCTCTTTCGACACCCCTTGGACGACGACGGGGGCAAGCGTCAGATTCTCAAGCACCGTTTTGTGCGGGTACAGATTGAACTGTTGGAACACCATGGCGACCGACTGCCTGACCGCTGCGATAGGTACTTTGCGCGCGGTAAGCTCCACTCCGTCGACGAACACTTGTCCCGAAGTCGGCTTCTCGAGCATGTTCATGCAACGAATCATCGTGGATTTACCCGAGCCGGAAGGCCCTATGATGACAAGTTTTTGACCGGTTTTAACCTCGAGGTTTATATCCTTAAGAACGTGGTGGTCGCCAAACTTTTTATTGACGTTCTTGAGTTCTATCAACACATACCTCCGCTCTTGCGGTCTGATCTTTCGTATCGACTTTCACCGTTAAACGTAGAATCCAAACTGAATAAGATGCGCATGATTATGCCAGCATAAAATTTGACGAGGAAATGTTTTACAAAACGGTAAAACGAAACTTAATTCTAACCGTTTTACCTCGAAAATCAAAATGACCGGCTCTGAAGAGCCGGTCATAAGGCGAGTTATTTCCTTTGCGTCGATCAGCTTATCGGTGATGAAGCAAAGGAAGGTATACCTAATTTCGAATGAATTATTTAAGGCTGACGGCAGCACCTGCATCAGCGAGCTTACCCTTTGCCTCTTCTGCCTTATCCTTTGCAACGCCTTCGAGAATAGCCTTGGGAGCTGACTCGACGAGATCCTTGGCGTCTTTCAGACCGAGACCGGTTAGCTCACGAACGATCTTGATGACAGCGATTTTGTTGTCGCCGAAGCCTTCAAGGACTACATCGAAGTTGACCTGCTCTTCTTCAACCTCTGCGGCGCCTGCGCCGGCAGCTGCTCCTGCAGCCATCATAGGTGCAGCTGCAGATACTCCGAATACTTCTTCCAGTTCCTTAACGAGCTCTGAAAGCTCGAGTGCCGGCATCTCTTTGAGAGCCTCTACGATTTCTTCGCGGCTTACAGCCATAATCTTTCTCCTTTTCGTCGGTGACCGTATCATTCAGTCATCAATATCAATATTTTTGTAGCGATTGCACCTCTGTGAGGGATATCGCATTTTCATCAACCTGTGCTCACCACTACGCGGGTAGCGCACATTTCTCTGCAGCACAAAGCTGCAAAAACTCGATTACGCGGCTTTTTGATCCGCAACCGCCTTGAGAGCGGTGACGAGACCACGTGCCGGTCCGGCAGCAACGGTAACGAAACCGCGCATCGGATTTTGAAGCGTTCCAAGAAGTTTTGCAAGAAGCTCCTCGCGTGAAGGAAGCTTTGCAAGTGCCTCTACTCTCTCATTGCTGAGAACTGAATTTCCGACAAGCGCACCTTTGATTTCAAGCACCTTGTTTTTCTCAGCGAACGTCGAAAGGACTTTCGCGGGAGCAACCGGATCGCCTGAAATGAAGACGAAAGCCGTCGGACCCTCGAGATACTCGTCCAAAGAAGGAAGAGCCAACTCGCGAATCGCAAGCTCGGTCAACGAGTTCTTGTAGACGGTCATGGAAGCATCGGCGTCACGAAGATTCTTGCGAAGTTCGGACACGAGCTTGACCGTAAGTCCGCGATAATCGACGAGGATAACCGAGTCGGACTCGCTGAAGCGAGTCTTAATCTCCTCGAGCACGTCTTTCTTATTCTTAGTAGTCATAAAAGTAACCTCCTTTCTTTTACGCATGGTCAGCTGCCTGCAGTAGTTGCAGCGAGCCGCCCATCATAAAAGAAATGAAAACGACCCCCATGCCATGTGAGGCAAGAGGGTCGCTACAGTTCGAATTCGAAATGTGTTCGGTAATGAATTACCGGCGATTACCTCGGCAGGCCGAAACGTATTATCTCGTTTCGTTTAAGCTTTTTTTAAAAAGCACCGACTGTCTCTGGCAGCAAGCACACGTATTTATTTTTCAAGCAACGATTAGTATAGCCCATTTGCCCGTTGCCGACAAAGGCCGATAGAACTCGAGAAGAAATCTTCCTAGTCGAGGATACCGCGAACGATCGACGGATCCACGCGGACACCGGGTCCCATCGTCGAAGTCAAGGTAATCGACTTGACATATTTTCCTTTTGCGGAGGCCGGCTTGACGCGCAAAATCTCACTGAAGAGAGCTGAGTAGTTCGCAGCCAAATCCGCGGCACTAAACGATGCTTTGCCGACGATGATATGGCAAATGCCGAACTTATCGGCACGATATTCCACACGACCCGCTTTGAGTTCCCCGATGATTCGAGCGACATCGGGAGTCACGGTTCCGAGTTTCGGGTTCGGCATGAGATTACGAGGGCCGAGAAGCTTACCCAAGCGACCGACCTTCGCCATCATATCGGGAGTTGCGACAGCGGCGTCGAAGTCGAAAAAGCCGCCTTGAATCTTTGTGACGAGCTCATCGGAACCGACGAAGTCTGCGCCGGCAGCCTCAGCCTCACGTGCCTTGTCGCCTTCGGCGAAAACGGCGATACGAACCACTTTACCGCTACCGTTCGGCAACGAAATCGATCCACGAAGCTGCTGATCGGCTTGACGAGTGTCGATGGCCAGACGAAAGTGCACTTCGATGGTTTCATCGAATTTCGACGTGGCGTTCGATTTGACGATAGTTGCCGCCTCCAGTGGGGCGTACAGCTTGTCAGCCTCGATTTTCGCTGCACCCGCAGCGTATTTCTTACCTACTTTAGTCATAAAAACCTCCAAGTGGTTAGACGGGCTTTGAGTGGCCCTCCCACGTGTGATGCGAATTCATCACACTTATAAGTTAAACATCCGTTCATCACGAACTAACCCTCGATGAGAAAGCCAATCGAACGAGCGGTACCGGCGATGATGCTCATTGCTGCATCGATATCATGTGCGTTGAGGTCGGGCATCTTGGTCTCGGCGATTTCGCGAACCTGGGCAGAAGTCACGGTTGCAACTTTCGTCTTGTTCGGCTCTGCGGAACCTTTTTCAACACCTGCGGCGAGACGAAGAAGAACGGCCGCCGGAGGAGTCTTGATAATGAACGTATACGAGCGATCTTCATATACGGTGATTTCGACAGGGAGAATCATGCCGGGACGATCGGCGGTTTCTGCGTTGAATGCTTGGCAGAACTGCATGATGTTAACTTGCTGCGCACCGAGTGCAGGTCCGACCGGAGGTGCGGGGTTTGCTTGCGCTCCCGGTATTTGCAGCTTGACGAAACCAATTTGTTTCTTAGCCATTACTCTATCCTTACTACCAAAGGGCCGAAAGGCCGGTTACTTTTCTATACGTACAGCGCACAAGAGAAGCTCCGCATGACACGGCTTCTGCGCCGGCGTTACCAATTTAAGAATACACAAGCTCCACGTCGTTGAACTCGAACTCAACGGGAGTTTCACGGCCGAAGAGGGTGACCGTGCAACGCAAAGTGCCCTTTTCGACGTTGACCTCTTGGATACGCGCGTTGTAGTCGGCGAACGGGCCTTGTTTGATGCGGACCATTTCGCCTGATGCAAAACTTGTGACGGCGACAGGCTCGGTCTTCTTCGAGTGACCGACCATACGATAATATTCATCGCGGGTAAGCGGAGTCGGTTTATGACGCGAGCCGACGAATCCGGTCACTCCGTCCGTGTTGCGAACGACGTACCAAGAGCTCTCATCGAAATCCATCTGCACGAGGATGTAACCGGGATAAAGATTCTTCTCGACGAGCTTTCCGTCATCTTTGTTGACGACTTGCTCGGTCGGAATCTCGACTTTAAAAATCTTATCGGACATGCTGAGACTCTCGATGCGATGCTCGAGGCCTGCCTTCACTTTCTTTTCATACCCTGAATAAGTATGTACTACGTACCACTTTTTCATTTAAATTACCCTACTATACCGCGCAGACCCAAAATGGCCTTAGAGGCCACAAAGTCCACTAGGAATGCGAATGTCGCAAAAAATATCAAGGTAACCACTACAACGATGCTCGAGTTGACGACCTCTTCACGTGAAGGCCATATAACACGCTTGAGCTCCGTGCGTACACCTTTAAGGTAAGCGACGAAACGAGCACCGATACCCGGTTGAGGATTCTTGCCTGTGTTTTTCGCATTACCTTTTTTTGCAGGTGCGGTTGCAGCCGCTGCACTTTTTGCCATGATACTTCCGATCAAATAAAAACGCTTAGTACGGGTTAACCACTTCGAAGATTATACATCGAAAGGATGGCAGGCCAGGAGGGACTCGAACCCCCAGCATCCGGTTTTGGAGACCGGCGCTCTACCAATTGGAGCTACTGGCCTGTGACTCTTTTTCGAGTTAGCGGGTCTCTTTATGTACCGTATGACCCTGACACCACTTGCAGTACTTCTTGAACTCGATGCGCTCAGGATTGTTCTGCTTATTCTTCTTAGTGGTGTAATTTCTTCGCTTGCAATCCGCGCAAGCAAGTGTCACCAAAGTTCTCATTGGTCCTCCTAAAGGACCGCGTAAAATTCACCGTGTGCTCATTTTAACGCGGAAGGCTAGATTAGCCTTAAAGTCATGCACTGTCAAACTGCTCGAGAGGGGCAAAAGAGGGGTCCGGCCAAGATCGAAGTGACCGGACCCCGATAAATCAAGTGTACTTAGGTTGCTATTTGATGATCTTCGTCACTCGACCTGAACCGACGGTACGACCGCCTTCGCGAATAGCGAACTTGAGACCTTCCTCCATGGCGATGGGGTGAATGAGCTCGCCGCGAACGAGAACGTTGTCGCCGGGCATAACCATTTCGGTTCCCTCGGGAAGGTGGGCGATACCGGTGATGTCAGTCGTACGGAAGTAGAACTGAGGACGATATCCGTCGAAGAACGGAGTGTGACGTCCGCCTTCCTCCTTCGTCAATACGTAAACCTGGCCCTCGAACACGGTGTGAGGAGTAACTGAACCCGGCTTGCAAAGAATCTGCCCGCGCTCGATGTCCTCACGCTTGGTGCCGCGGAGAAGAACACCTACGTTGTCGCCGGCCTCTGCACGATCGAGGAGCTTGCGGAACATCTCGAGACCGGTGACGATGGTCTTTTGAGTGTCCATGATTCCGACGATTTCGACTTCCTCTCCGACTTTGACGATGCCGCGCTCGACACGACCGGTTGCAACGGTACCGCGTCCGGTGATGGTGAATACGTCTTCGATAGCCATCAAGAAAGGCTTCTCGATATCGCGCTCAGGTAGCGGAATGAAGGTATCGACTGCATCGAGGAGATCGTCGATCTTCTTCTCCCACTCGGGATCGCCTTCGAGTGCCTTGAGTGCGGAACCGCGGATGATCGGAGTGTCGTCACCGGGGAACCCATTGAGGTCGAGGAGCTCGCGAACTTCCATCTCGACGAGCTCGATGAGCTCTTCGTCGTCCACCATGTCGCACTTGTTCAAGAACACGACGATGTGAGGTACGCCGACTTGACGAGCAAGTAGGATATGCTCGCGAGTCTGGGCCATAGGACCGTCTGTCGCTGCGATTACGAGAATCGCGCCGTCCATCTGAGCAGCACCGGTAATCATGTTCTTTACATAGTCGGCGTGGCCCGGGCAGTCGACGTGCGCGTAGTGACGGGTCTCGGTCTCATACTCGACGTGAGCGATTGAGATGGTGATACCGCGCTCGCGCTCTTCAGGCGCCTTATCGATTTGATCGAAGGGGGTTGCCTCTGCTAATCCCTTTTCAGCCTGACGCTTGGTAATTGCTGCGGTAAGAGTGGTCTTACCGTGGTCAACGTGACCGATTGTACCGATGTTTACGTGCGGCTTAGTACGCTCGAACTTCTTTTTTGCCATTGTGTCTCCTCCTTTAAGGGACTTAGCGACTCAAGGCCGCCTCTCATAAAAATTACTCTTCAATATCTATTCAACGCCTGTTCGACGTTAACTTCTGGTAGCGGTGGCTGGGTTCGAACCAGCGACCTCACGGGTATGAACCGTGCGCTCTAAACCAGCTGAGCTACACCGCCAAGTGCAATCGCAGATACGCGAATACAGATCAATGGAGCCCACAACCGGATTTGAACCGGTGACCTCTTCCTTACCAAGGAAGTGCTCTACCGACTGAGCTATGTGGGCACATGGTGGGGGCGGATGGATTCGAACCATCGAAGACATAGTCAACGGGTTTACAGCCCGTCCCCTTTAGCCACTCGGGCACACCCCCATGTAGAGAACCTGATATGTGCACTTGTCAAGGTACGTCGCTTGTTTCATAGGAGTAAAAAACCACGCCATATGGCACAAGCAGGAACAAAGTTTACTGCACACATGTACGCATGTCAACACTTCACACGGTGCCGAGCGTATCTATATCACGGCGTGCTCGTGATCTTTCTTCCTTTACGATTACGCCGTGAAAATAGCTGTGAAGAATGCGCGAATTCGAAAATTAAAATAGACCCGTACCTCAGCGGTTCGGGTCTATCACTTCTTAAAATGGAGCCAACGAGGGGACTCGAACCCCTAACCTACTGATTACAAGTCAGTTGCGCTACCAATTGCGCCACGTTGGCTTTTTCAAAGCGAGTTAAAAGTATAGCGGAAAAGAGCACCGCGCGACAACCCCGCGAGCGGTTTTAAGCACATTACGATAAGATGGCACGCGCCTTTTTATTCGCGCGCGTCAATGCGTTGCCCACCGCGCGCACGTCGCACCCGAGCATCTCGGCGATTTCCTTATATGAATACCCTTCGGCGCGATAAAAAAGAGCGTCGTATTCCAGTTCGCTCAATCGTTGCGCCAAGACTTCGCGGATATCTTGAGCGACCGAAGTTGAAAACAGTGCATCCTCCCCACCCGGAATCGCCATCTCATCCATGTCGAGAACGTCTTTATCTTCATAGGATCGCTCTCGGAAATATTGTTTCTGTTTTCGAAGCGCAGACTTGAGAGCATTGTCGACACAGACGGTTGCGTAAGTGTTGAACTGCGTTCCTACCGTTGACGAGAACGTGTCGATTGCGCGCATGAACCCGAGAAGCGCTTCCTGGCACATGTCCTCGCGAAGAAAATCATCGTGCACATGACGTGAAACGAGCCAAAGAACTACCTTCTTGTACCGTGCGATGAGCAACTTTCGAAAGTTCTCATTTCCGCCTTGCGAACCGATCGCAAGTTCTTCATCGGTATACTTATACTTCGCCATCGCGAATTTTTCTCAATAGCTCGACGGCATCGGCACTGATCCTTTGGCCAAGCGTCACCTTAGAATACGGTGAGCTCTCCTTGTTCTCGGCAAACTCGGAATAACCCACCCCGAGCTCCTCGATGAATTCGCGTGAAGATCGTCTCACAATCCTCTCACCCATGACCGCTCGCTGGGTCTGCTCGTCGCTTGTGACGACTTCGACATCGTCGCCCCTGTCGCGATACTCGTGAGCAAGTCTCTCGATGACGGTATCGGCCGTTTGTCCGTAAGGTGAATAGATGACGGTTACCCCCCCGATTTTTTGAGGCTCACCGGTAGAGAACTTGTTATTCGTACCGTCATAAACGACCGTAACCCTGTACTGCGGACCGACGAATGAGGTCGCATCGGAAATCAGCGCCTCACATGCGAGTTCGAAATCGCCACGTTCGGCGAGTTTAGAATAAGGCGTGGCCTGCAAAATGACATTATATCCATCGATGATGAGTTGTCTCACGAAGCCACCTCTTTTCAAAAAATAAAAATCTGCCTGTTACCTACTCGCCGACATTTTGCCCGGCCTTCAGTTGAATACGCCTCAGCCACTCATAAGAAATCGCCGTCGTGGCCTGCGCGACATTGAGCGATCCGACATTTCCGACCTGCGGCAATTTCACGAGAAAATCGCACGTTTGCTGTGTGAGCCGAGCGAGGCCTTCACCTTCGGAGCCCATGACGAGAGCGATTTTGCCATTCAACGGAGCCCGCCATACATCCTGCGTTGCGTGCTCTGATGCGCCGGCCACCCAGAATCCTCCGTCTTTGAGTTTGATCAATGCCCGTGCGACATTCGTCTCTTGGGCGACGGCTACGTGGGCGAATGCCCCGGCGGAGGCTTTCCACGCAACCGGAGAAATCGCAGCCATGCGACGTTTCGGAATGACAACTCCCGCAGCACCGATCACTTCGGCCGATCGCACAATCGCTCCGAGATTTCCAGGGTCGGTGATGTGGTCGAGAACTATCACAAGTGAATCGGGGGCATCTTTCGTCCTCTTTATTATTTCTTCGATTGCGGTGAATCTGAACGGCGCGGCAAGCGCGATGACGCCTTGGTGCGCCCCGTGGTCACTCATTGCATCCAGTTCTTGCTTCCGAACTTCTTTCATTGAGATCTGAAGTTTGTTCGCACGCTTTTTGATGTCATCGAGCGTTTTGTCCGGCTTCGTCCCTTGCGCAATCAATATTTTTTCCATCGTCATATGCGCGCGAAGAGCCTCGTAGACGGCGTTACGTCCTTCAATGTTCACAAGTAGAATCCTTAATCTTGTACCTTACGGAAAGGGATGGGCTTGTTCGTCGAGACGAAACTTCTGCTCCGACGTCAGCCGTTGTATATGACGCGAGCGCCGGCCGCCGTATCTTCTATGGTGAACCCCAAAGCGCTCAACCCGTCTCGGACTCCATCGGCCACCGCCCAGTCTTTCTCACTTCGTGCCGTTGCGCGCGTAGCGAGCAAACTCTCGATTGCCTCTTCCGCATCGTCTCCGACATACCCACCGCTGTCTCGCGCAAGCGAGACGACCTCGAGGGGATACTCACTTTCGTTTGGGTGCGGAACTTCGATCTCGACACCGAGGACATCGAGCAAATCGACCGCCCGCGCTGCAGCATTTTCAATGAGCGACCGATCGCGGTTATCCATCCGCTGCTCATAATCGGCAATGTAGGTATTGCCCGCTTTCATAAGTTCGAAAATCGCACCGAGTGCACCCGCCGTGTTGAAATCATCATCCATTTCTGTTTCGAACTTAGCAACCGCATTCGCAATCTCTTTTTCAAATGTGGTCTTCTCATCTTGCGGAGCGCCACTTTCGACGGGCTCCTTTGCGGCCAGCCACTGCGCGTTGCGCACGAAAGTCTCAAGTCGCTCAAGTGCCGTTTTCGCCTCCTCGAGACGAGCATCGGAGAAATCGAGGGGACTTCTGTAGTGCGTCTGCAGCATGAAAAGACGAATAACCGGTGTGGGATAATCTTTCAGTACATCTTTGAGAAGAAAAAAGTTGTTGAGTGATTTGCTCATTTTTTCCGAATTGACTTGAAGCATGCCCCCGTGCATCCAGTAGGTGGAAAACCGTTTACCGGTGGCCGCTTCGGACTGCGCGATTTCATTTTCATGATGGGGAAAAACCAAATCGACACCGCCGCCGTGAATGTCGAGGGGCAAACCGAGTTCCGCCTCGCTCATTGTCGAACACTCGATATGCCAACCGGGACGGCCTTTTCCCCAGGGGCTTTCCCAACTCGGCTCCCCCGGCTTCGCGCTCTTCCACAACGCGAAATCCAGCGAATCCGCTTTACGTTCATCCACTTCTATGCGTGTACCGGTGCGCATGTCATTAACATCGCGTCCGCTGAGCTTGCCATACGCCGGAAAACTTCTGACTGAAAAGTAGACGTCGCCGTCGATTGTATAAGCGTGATCGGACTCGATGAGACGCTCGATCAAACCGATCATGGACGGAATCGTCTCGGTTGCTTTCGGACGACGCGTAGGAGGCAATACGTTGATCTCGTCCATAATGTCTACGAATGCTTGCGCATATTCGGAGGCGACCTCATCGAAAGAACGATGTTCTTCTTGCGACCGTTTGATTATTTTGTCATCGACATCGGTGATATTTTGGATGAATGTCACATCGTACCCCTTCCACAAAAGATACCGACGGATGGTATCAAACGAAAGGAAAGTACGCGCGTTGCCCAAATGTATGTGGTTATAGACCGTCGGACCGCATACATACATCGCGACCTTGCCGGTTTCACGCGGAATGAACTCTTCCTTTTTGCGGCTCAGCGTGTTGTAAAGTCTCATGGGTTTACGGCTGCTCCTCTTCATCGAAGGCATCTTTGCACGGCTCAATCGGTACAAACGGTTCCGGATCGAGCGCATCGACCTCAAGGCTGCGCATATGTGCGATATATTTTTCAAGATGTTCGATACGCTGACTCATGCAGCGCATCATCTCGACAACCGGGTCGGGCAGGGACTCATGACGTTTCGCCGCACCCTCGGCGACACGTTGCCCGTCGGAGACGATAATTCTTCCCGGTACACCGACGACGGTGCAATTCGGCGGCACATCATCGATGACGACCGCCCCACCGCCGACCTTGCTACTTTCCCCGATGGTTATCGCTCCGAGAACGGCCGCTCCGACTCCGACGATGACGTTGTCGCCGAGCGTGGGATGACGCTTCCCCGTTTCTTTTCCCGTTCCGCCCAGGGTCACCCCTTGGTAGAGAGTGACATCGTCCCCGATGATTGTGGTTTCTCCGATGACGACGCCCATACCGTGATCGATGAACAATCTCTTTCCGATGGTTGCACCCGGGTGGATTTCTATCCCGGTGAAAAACCGGACGCACTGCGAGCCGAAACGAGCAAGAGTATGCAAGCCGGCGGTGTGTATTGCATGATTGATGCGATGGGCCCATAAAGCATGGAGCCCCGGATAATTGAGAATAATTGAAAATGTGCTCGCATGCGCCGGGTCGCGTCGTTTTACCGCATCTATATCTTCGCGCAATGTCTTCAACATCATCCGAATAGCCGCTCTCTAGTCATTCTTATTCAACAAGACGACCGCTTGCGCAGCCATTCCTTCTTGCCGACCTTCAAAACCGAGTTTTTCAGTCGTTGTCGCCTTGACCCCCACCCTATCGACGCTTACACCTAAGGCGCAACTCAGCTTATCTCTCATCGCCTCTCGATAAGGTGCCAGTTTCGGCTCCTCCGCGACGACGACGCAATCGGCATCGACAAGCTCGAACCCCAGCTCGCGCATGAGGCCCCCGACACGGGCAAGTAACACCAAAGAATCCGCGTTTTCATACCGCGGGTCGGTATCGGGAAAAAGTTTACCGATGTCCCCTTGGCGCAGACCGCCGAGAATCGCATCAGCGAGCGCGTGGGCGAGCACATCCGCATCGGAGTGCCCGAGCAGACCACGTGTGTGCTCGATTTCCACGCCCCCGAGAATAAGCTTTCTCCCCTTTGCAAAGGCATGAACGTCATACCCAAGTCCAATGCGCAACATAAACTCCGCTTCCTATTCTCGTACGCGTAAAGCCAGTATACCTTGCGCGAAAGCTATGTCTTCTTCAAGCGTGATTTTGATATTATCACGCGGACCTTTGATCATGACCACTTTTTTACCGAATTGCTCCATGAGGCTTGCGTCGTCAGTTCCCTTTACACCGTGCGTTCGGGCATACTCATATGCGTCATAAAGTTCATCCGTCCAAAACACTTGGGGCGTTTGGGCATTCCATAATGTCGCCCTGTCCGGAGTGCTTGTTATGATGAGACTCTCGTCGACTGCTTTTATCGTATCAATCGTCGGGTACCCGACGACCACGCCCGATAGGGCGTCTGCTTTTCCCTCGCGCAAAGTTTCAATGGCTTCTTCAACGACTTCAGGTTCGATGAGCGGACGCGCACCATCGTGAATTATGACGATACTATGCGACTTAACCTCAAGCAGCGCGCTGTAAACCGACATCTGCCTTGTCAGCCCACCCGGTACGAAGCTTATTCTCTTTCGGGTCGATACCGACCGAGAAACAGCCGAGGCGTACTCGGCAACGCGCTTCGGATCGCATGCGATGATAACCTCATCGACTGACTCCGCCGCTGCAATCGCATCGACGGTCCATGAAAGCACGGGCTTACCGGCAACTTCGAGGAGTTGCTTGCCTCCGGACGCGTCCAGTCGGGTGCCATTGCCTCCGGCCGCTATAATCGCGACGGTATCACGTTTGTTATGTCGATTGTCTCCGCCCATGGTGCTCGATTCTACTTGAATAGCTTTGCGCAGTCTGAGACAGAATCAATTCGTTTGCTGGAATAGATTGTCGAAAATCCGATGCTCTGTGCTTCTTTTTCGCGCGAAGCGGCCAACGGGGCACGACGAATTTTACCTGTCAAAGATATTTCGCCGAAAGCGACGGCGTCTATCTCGAGCGCACTGTCTTTTTGCGCCGAAATAAGCGCCAGTGCCAAAGCGAGATCGACGGCGGGCTCAGAAATTCTCACTCCGCCGGCAATCGATACGATCACGTCCCTATTGGCAAAAGATACGCCCGATCGACGTTCGAGCACGGCTATCACCTGCAAAAGCCGACTGGTATCGATACCGTTTGCCAGCCTGCGCGGAACGGGAAGATAACTTTTCGTGACGAGCGCTTGCACCTCGACGATCAACGGTCGCGTTCCTTCGCAACTCGCAAAATACACCGAACCCGATATGGGCTCATCATGCCGTTCGATAAACGCTTGAGAGGGCGACTGCACGGGAAGAAGGCCTTCCCCCGTCATCTCGAAAATGCCGATTTCGCTGGTCGAGGCGAAACGATTCTTTCCGGCGCGGACTATACGATAGAGATTGTCTTTATCTCCCTCGAAGTTCAAAACGGTATCGACCATATGTTCGAGCACGCGCGGGCCGGCAATCGACCCGTCCTTCGTGACATGCCCGACGAGAATCGTCGTAATAGCATGTTCCTTGGCAAGACGCATCAACGCGGACGCGCAGGCCCGGACTTGTCCGACACTGCCGGGGGCTCCCGATAGCTCGGCGGTAAACGCCGTTTGAATCGAATCGACAATCAAGATATCGGGACGTTGTGAAAGCGCAGTTGCAATGATTGTGTCCACATCGACTTCGGCGAGAAGCCCTATGGGCTCATCTTTGAGGCCGAGCCTGTGCGCCCGCAACCCCACTTGCTCGACGGATTCTTCGCCGCACGCATATAAGACATTCTTTCCGGCTTGAGCGATTTTACCGGCCATCTGCAAAAGAAGAGTCGATTTCCCGACACCGGGATACCCGCTCAACAACGTCAGAGAACCTTTTACAAGTCCGCCGCCCAACACACGGTCGAACTCATTGATGCCGGTCTGCATACGCTGAGAATTCTTGCTCGTTGCATCCGTAAGCGCAACAACCCGTCCGCCTTTATGGGCGGACTTTTTCTGCTCACCGGAAACTTCTTCGGCTTCTTCGACTATGGTGCCGAACTCGCCGCACTCAGAGCACCGACCGACCCAACGCGGAGACATGGCACCGCAGTTCTGGCAACGCCATATGCTCCGCGTCTTATGCGCCATCTATGCTCCGGCTTCACTCGGTGACGGACCCACGTTGGATGCGGCGAGAACCGGTGCCAAAGATACGGGAGCATCGTGATCGTCATTGAGCTGAGGCTCGATTCCCTGAGCGCCCTTCACTTTATTGAACTTGAGCTTTTCGCCTTTGACACTCGCGCGAATCACATCGCCGGTCACCCATTTGCCTTCGAGTATCTCTTCCGACAGTGTATCTTCGACCTGCCGTTGTATGGCGCGCCGAAGCGGACGTGCACCGGAAGCAGGATTGTAGCCATCTTTTGCCAAAAACTCCCGTGCGCTCTTGCTCATTTCGAGTAAGAGCCCGTGCGTGGCGAGTTGTTTGCGAGTCGCCGCCAGCATGATATCAACGATTTCGACGATTTCTTTTTGTGAAAGAGAATCGAACACCACGATTTCATCGAGACGATTGAGGAACTCCGGCCTGAACAGTTCCTTGAGTTCACCGGAAATTTTTCCTTTGAGCGCATTGTTATCGAACTCGTTCTTGTTCATCGAGAAACCGAGCGAAGTACCTTTCGTGATGCTGCGAGCTCCGATATTACTCGTCATGATGATAATGGTGTTCTTGAAATCGACTTTACGTCCTTGAGAGTCGGTCAGGCGACCTTCTTCGAATATCTGCAAGAGAATGTTGAACACATCGGGATGCGCTTTCTCGATTTCATCGAGCAAAATAACGCTGTAGGGACGACGCCGAACACGTTCGGTCAACTGTCCGCCCTCTTCGAAACCGATATACCCGGGAGGAGCACCGACCATGCGAGATACGGTGTGCTTTTCCATGTACTCGCTCATATCAAGCGATATCAGTGCATCTTCGGAACCGAAAACCACCTCGGCGACCGCTTTTGCCAATTCTGTTTTGCCGACGCCCGAGGGTCCGAGGAACAAAAACGAACCGGAAGGACGGCGCGGATCTTTCAGGCCGGCACGAGCACGCCGTATGGCGCGTGAAACCTTCTTAACCGCATCATCTTGCCCGACGACACGCTTATGTATCTCAGACTCCATATTGAGCAGACGCGTGATCTCCTCTTCGGAGAGTTCCGTCACCGGAATACCCGTCCACACGCTCAACACCTGCGCGATTTCTTTGGGTGTGATGGTCGCTGGGTTGGCCGCTTCCGACTTTTTCCAATTCTCGAAAAGCATGCGACGATTCATGCTGACTTTACGCTCTTCATCACGGATCTTTGCTGCCCGCTCATACTTTTGGCCGTTGATGGCTTCTTCCTTTTTGCCCTGAAGCTCTTTTATTTTTTCATCCAGTTCACGAATGTCGTCGGGCATCGTCGAATGCTCGATACGCATTTTCGCTCCTGCTTCATCGATTAAATCAATCGCCTTATCGGGCATGTAGCGATCTTGAATGTAGCGATCGGCGAGCTGAATTGCAGATTTCAATGCTTCGTCGGAATAGCGAACCATATGAAAAGCTTCATACCGCGGTCGAAGTCCTTTCAATATTTCAAACGATTCGGCCGTGGACGGCTCAAGCACTTGAATCGGCTGGAATCTGCGCTCGAGTGCCGCGTCTTTTTCAAAATATTTTCTGTACTCGTCAAGCGTCGTTGCACCGATGGTCTGAAGATCCCCGCGCGTCAAAGCAGGCTTGAGGATATTCGCTCCGTCGATTGAGCCTTCAGCCGAACCCGCACCGACCAGGGTATGGATTTCATCGATGAAGATGATGACATCTCCGCGCGCTTTGATCTCTTCGATGACGTGGCGCATCCGCTCTTCGAATTCACCGCGATATTTCGATCCGGCGACCATACCGGTCAAATCGAGCGTATAGAGCTGTTTACCCTGCAGTGTTTCCGGAACCAAATCAGCCGCGATAAGCTGAGCGATGCCCTCGACTATCGCCGTTTTGCCGACACCGGGATCCCCGATGAGTATAGGGTTGTTCTTAGTTCGACGCGATAAAATTTGAACGACGCGATCGATTTCTCGAACACGGCCGATGACGGGGTCGAGCTCACCGTCGACCGCCTGACGCGTGAGATTCTGACCGTACTCGTCGAGCATACTCATGCGTCTCGCACCGTTGCTCGCGCGATTGCGAAAACCTCCGCCGGGGCGTGTCATCGACGTGATCTCCACGACGTTTTCCCGCAAAGCTATCAGATCGACTCCGAAATCCTGCAAAACGTGTGCCGCCACACCCTCACCTTCGCGTAAGAGCGCCAGCAAAATATGCTCGGGACCGATGTAGGAGTGCCCGAACTGAAGCGCCTCCTCGAAAGAAAGTTCGAGAACCTCTTTCGCCCGTGGCGTGAAGGGAATTTCATCGGTCGGCAAATCCGACTCGGTCGGAACGAGATCGTAAATGGCATCCCGCACGTCATTTGCGGAAACATTGGCGTCGGAGAGCAATTCGACCACAATGCCGTCGCTGTCGTTGAGCAATCCGAGCAAGAGATGCTCTGTGCCGACATAGTATTGCTTGAGATTCTGTGCGGCGTCCTTCGACTGAACGATTGCTCTCCGCGCCTCTTTTGTAAACCTTTCGAACATGGGCTCACCTACTTTTATTCAGAGCGTATCCCCGCGCCCGCCGAAAGCTTGCGACAAGGTACGCCGACGTTAAAACGATTGGTAGAAATAAGTATACCCTTACCGGAGGACACTTGAAGTCCGCCCATGGTAAGGTCACACATCGTGAAATGCCACCGTATGGATAAAGCGTTATGCTTCCGGTCGCATGTGAGGAAAGAGTAAAACATCGCGAATGGAGGGAGAGTCCGTCAACAACATGACGAGGCGGTCGATACCGATGCCCATTCCTCCGGCGGGAGGCATGCCGTACTCTTGCGCGCGCAGATAATCTTCATCCACCCACATGGCCTCTTCATCGCCGGCATCTTTGGCGGCGGCTTGGGCTTCGAAACGCTCGCGCTGATCGATGGGATCGTTGAGCTCGGAGAATGCGTTGGCGAATTCACGACCGGTTATAAAGAGTTCGAATCGATCGACCACATCGGGATCCGCGTCGTTGCGACGGGAAAGCGGAGACACTTCGGCGGGATACTCGTAGACGAACGTCGGTTCGATAATCGTCGCCTCGACGAGCTTTTCGAAAAGTTCGAGAAGAAGCTTGCCGGCTCCGTATGAGTCCTCGAAGAAGACATCGAACTTCTCGCAGAGCGCCACCAACTCCTCGCGAGGCGTATGCACATCGATGGCGTGACCGACCTTTTCACTCACCAAATCGGCCAGCTTCGCGCGACGCCAAGGCCCGCTGAGTGACACGTGCATTCCTTGGTACTCGACTTCGGTGATCCCGAGTACCGTTTGCGCCGCATGAACGATGAGAGACTCGACGAGCTCCATCATGGATTCCATATTGCCGAACGCCTGGTATGCCTCGATCATGGTGAATTCCGGATTGTGGCGTACAGACATTCCTTCATTTCTAAATGATCGGTTGATTTCGTAAACCTTCTCGAAACCGCCGACGAGAAGGCGCTTGAGATAGAGCTCAGGTGCGATACGCAAATACAAGGGCATATTGAGCGCATTGTGATGGGTTACGAAAGGACGGGCGGTCGCTCCGCCGGGAATCGGCTGCAGCATAGGTGTCTCGACCTCGAGATAGCCTCTCGCATTCATGAATTCTCTGATTGCCGAAATGATTCTGAAGCGCGTGACGAAAGTGGTGTGGACTTCGGGATTTGCGATCAAATCGATATAGCGTTGACGATAGCGGGTTTCCCTATCGGTAAGACCGTGGAATTTCTCGGGGAGCGGTCGCAAGGACTTCGACAGCAAAACGATTTCCGTCGGCTGAATCGAAAGCTCACCGCGGCGGCTGCGAACGACGTTGCCGCGCGCAAAAATCCAATCACCGAGATCGAGATTCTTGGCCTCTTCGTATTCTTCATCACCGAGAATGTTCTTCCGAACGAACAGTTGCAAATCACCTTGCGCGTCACGGATGACATAGAAGCCCATTTTACCTTGGTTCCTTTTTGCCACAAGACGTCCCGCGACGGTGACGATATCGGGAGTTTCGACATCGTTTTCCAAATCGACGTATTTCTCATTGAGATCGCCAGAGCGCGAATCGGGGATGTATCCGCTCGCATAAGGTTGGATTCCTGCTTCTCGCAACTCTCCGACTTTATTCTTACGAACCGTCATAGGGTCCTCGCAATCGGGTGCCTGTCGCGAATCAACTCTATCTTCTGGCATTATGTGTCACTACCTCTTGATTGCTTTAATGGATACTACCTTATAGCTCTTATGGCCCGCAGGGGTGTCGACCTCCGCGATTTCGTCCTTTTTCAAGCCGATGAGTGCCGAGCCTATGGGAGATTCGTTGCTGATTTCCATATCCGCCGGATTGCACTCGGCGGTTCCGACTATTTTGACGGTGATGGTGGCTTTACCGTCCACATCTTCGATAACCGCTTCGGTGCCCACAGACACGCGTGTGATACGCTTCGGCACTTCGACGATCGAAGCGTTTTCAAGAATCTGGGTAATCTCTTGTATGCGACCTTCGCTCATCCCCTGGGCTTTTTTCGCCTCGTCATATTCTGAATTTTCGGAAAGATCCCCGAAACTTTTGGCCTCTTTGATGCGCTCGATTACTTCACCGCGCACGACATTCACAAGATTCGAAAGCTCATCTTCGAGCTTTTTCTTTCCTTCAGCAGTAAGTATGAAATCTTGAGTCATATTCTTTTACACCCCTATACGCAAAGCTTGATGCGCCGCATCGGCAAAGTTCCTCATTGTGCAACTGTGCGGGCCGCCCTGTATGGACAGCCCGCTTTTCATTCATAAAGTTCCACTCATTATAGCAACTCATCAATAAAAGTGCCGAATAGTTTATAAAATCACTTGACCTCGTGCGAAATCATGCATAATGCCGTTTCCACGCGAAAATCAGCTACTTGGCTTCCTTGGAAGAATCCGAAGTATCGGCTTCCTTCGCCGCGGCGGGCGTATCTTCGACCTCAGCGGTTTCTTCGGTCTTCATTTCATCGTTAAAAGAATCCATTCCCTTACGAGCCTCTTTCACAGTTTTTCCAAACATCTTACCGAGCTTAGGAAGCTGTTTCGGCCCGAAGAGAACCAGGACGACCACTAGAATGATAATAAGTTCAGGTGCGCCTATTCCACCAGTAAATGGCATATGAATACCTCCATCAAAACGAAACGAATACTTGCACAACTTTGTACGACTACGAAGAATACCTTAAAAACCGTCCGAACACCACCCGACGAGTCGGTTTTCCCTCTTAAGCGGTAATTCAAAACCTACATCTCGGCGAACTCGAGCGCCGTCGAACAAATGCAAGTGCGCTCGACGGGAATCTCGGGAATCATCGCATCAAGCAAGTTCTTGAGTTTATCGAGGTTATCCGCGAATACACGAGCGACATCGGAGTTGACCACTGCGTCGGCGCTGTCGACACCCGCGTCGTAGTCGGTTATCAACGCAATGTTGACATAACAAATCTCAAGCTCTCGGGCAAGATAACCCTCGGGATACTGAGTCATGTTGATCACTTCCCACCCCTGATTTGCAAACCATTTCGACTCGGCGCGTGTCGAAAAACGCGGACCGTTGACGACGACGACCGTTCCGGTTTCATGCACGGGAATGTCGAGCTTTTTACAATTGTCGATTGCGATTCGCCTGAGTTCGGGGCAGTACGGATCAGCCGAGGACACATGCGTCACCCGTTGAGACTCATAAAACGTATCTGCGCGGCAACACGTGCGATCGACGAATTGGTCGACGATGACAAAATCGCCCGGCTTGACATGGGCCTGCAGCGAACCGCTGGCACTCGGTCCGAGAACGCGTTTCGCCCCCATGAGATGCATGGCATACATATTCGCTCTGTAGTTGATCAAGTGCGGAGGAATGCCGTGCTCCTTGTTGTGGCGAGGGATGAACCCGACTTTTTTCCCACCGATTTCACCGACCATGACCGTCGAAGAAGGGGCGCCATAGGGGGTATGGACTTTATACTCTTGTGCAGAATCCAACAAATCGTAAAAACCACTGCCGCCGAAAACTCCGATATCAATCTGCGGTACATCGTTGAACATGAGATTCCTTTCAACCTGCGTGTCGACGCAACATATCTTTTACGTCCCATTATAGTACACGTCTTTATACACGTCTTTATAAATTGAGGCATGCCTACACCGACGAATAACCGATCATTCTATGAATTTCGGTTTGCAGTTGCCATGTTCCGAATAAAATCGCGACACCGAGAATCAACGCGATGGCGCACGGCAGAAGGGCCGTGCGCACGTTTGAAACCGTGCGATAATACGGGGGCAATGTCGCAACGACCGCCAGCGCCGTCAACGTAAAGAGCGAGAGTACGCTCAGTGCCACCAGGAAATACAAAACAAAGACCGAAATATCCCCGACGACATGTACACCCATGACCGTCAAGGGAACGGCACACAAATAAAGTACTCTGCCCGAAACATCCCCGAGTACCTCGGTCTCCTCGCCTCTCGCCATGAGCGCATCCGCGATGAGGGCATAGATGATCGGAGCCAGTGCCGCTCCGAACGCGGCGCCCGTGACGAGTCGAAGTCCGTTGGTCGTCGAACGAAAGCCCAGGTAAGAAGAAAACCCGTCATAAATCATGGGAAGAATCAACACCACGCCGACCGGATAATAGAACCAGGATAAGCCTCCGCGCCGATTCGCGGAACGGTACGCAAATGCCAAAATGAGGAATGCTACGATGAAGCCGACATAGATCCCTGTGCAACGTGCGCAAAGCGGCAGCTGCACGCCATTGAAAAATAACGAGCGCGCAGGTATTTGGTGGCATAATCCCGAACCGACCAAAAAGATATAATTGAGAAATGCATGCATGAAATTTCCGATTCCTCCTGTTTTTATCTCTTTAAGACTACAGTGAATCTTACCACCGCACTCAATAACAAGGAGCGATTATGGATAATCGAAAAACCGCACTCATCACCGGCGCAAGCGGAGGATTCGGCCATGAATTCGCACGCCTTTTTGCGGCGGACGGATACGACCTCGTACTCGTTGCACAGAACAGAGAGAAGCTCGAATCTGTGGCTGCCGAGTTCGCCGACGTGAAAACCACGGTGATTGTCAAAGACCTCTCAAGACCGGACGCAGCAGAAGAGATTTATAACGAGCTGGCCGCTACGCACACCACCGTTGATTTTCTCGTCAACAACGCCGGATACGGACTCGAGGGAGAATTTCTCGAACTCCGTCTCGAAGATCAGCTCAACATGATTTCACTCAATATCACAACACTCACCTCATTGACATACTTATTCGCCCGAGATATGGCAGTCCGCAGGTACGGACGCATAGCCAACGTCAGCTCGATTGCCGGATTTCTCCCCACACCCTACCTCGGTGTTTATTCGGCAACGAAAGCATTCGTACTCTCTTTCACCGAAACGCTCAACATCGAGATTGCACATAAGGGGGATCTCAGCGCGACGGCCATCTGCCCGGGACCGGCGAAAACCGGATTTGCCAAGCGAGCGCATACCGTGCGCACCACCGATGCATTTGAAAAATACGGATACAACCCCGGACAAGTCGCGCGCGAAGGATACCAGGCACTGATGAACAAGAAACCCGTCATCATCCCCGGCACACAGTTCGCCTTGCTCGTCGGCATAGCGACACGTATACCGGGAAGTTGGAGGCGCGCGATCTTATCCGCGTTTGCAAAATGATTTCGATATAAAAAGAGAGCCCGGCCACAGCCGGACTCCGAATATAACGTTCCCTGCAAAAAAGATGGTCGGGATGACGGGATTTGAACCCACGACCTCTCGGTCCCGAACCGAGCGCTCTACCAAGCTGAGCCACATCCCGACGCTATTTTTCTCGCTTTTCTAGAATAACACTCAAATCTCGAATCCAACAAAAAAAGAGTCCCGAAAAATCGGGGCTCTTTCATCAAGACCGTTCTTTCTCGCTATCAATCCTTGCGGTGGCAAGAATCGCAACTCTTCCGAGTGAAGAATCTACTTGCCGTGACACTTGTCGCAGAACGTCGCCTTATCGTGACAGCTATAACAGCGATCAATCGTCCCGACGGGAGCAAGCGTCGCGTCATCCTTGGAAGACTTATCATTCTTTTGAGCAGCCAGTTTTTCGACTGAAGCAAATTTTTCATCCGCGGTCGGCGAGGGGACTCCCGTTTCCTTGGTCGCTTCGGCGACCTTCTCGACTTCAGCCTTGGCGAGTTTACCGTGGTTTTTCATGAAGTCTGCGGTCGCGTGATCACTCGGCTTGAAATTGAAAGTCTTTGGATGGCATGTCAAACATGTTCCGGGCGCAGGCGAACCTTTTTCGAGACCGTGGCAACGATAGCACGCCGTCATCGTCAAGAAGTCGGCATGCTTTGCGCTCGGCTCTTTAGTTTTCGGGTTGACGCCGGTCGGAGACCAATCGCCGGATTCGTTGTGCGCTACGCGGTTGTGGCACATCGTACAACGAACGCCTTCATCGGCATGCGCCGTGTGATCGATGATGATTCCGCTACTTGGCGTGACTTCACGAGTGCTCAAATCATGGCACTGGGTACACTGCGTGTCGGGGAACAGCTTTTTGCTCATCGAGACTTCACTCTCGGCGTTGAGCGGAAGAGTGTAGTTGCCGAATATGGCCATCGGCAATTCGGGGAGAGCCTCCACCTTGTGGATTGCGTAAACGAGCGGATTCGCATTAGCGGGAAGGTGACATGCGATACAAGACACATTGCTGTGCGCGGACCGCTGGTAGGAACCGATAGTGTCATCTTGTACGCTGTGACAAATGCCGGCGCAGAACCAATACGATGTGGTCGCTGCAAACATGACGAACACGAGCATGCACAACGATGCAAGAATCGTTCCCGTCCAAATGATTGCGCGCGGCCGAGTCACTGGGTTTTTAAACGCAGCTATTGGGTGACAAGCCATACGTATCTTCTCCTTCTCAAACCACAAATGAAGAGTATTCGAAAACGCATCTCCTCATAAATTCCATATAGTATAAACTTTATATGAAGTCACAGCTAAACACAATAATACGGAGCTGTTTTTTCGAACTGAAAAATGAGGAATATCCCTATTTTCCCAAAGCCCTTTCATTTCGTTCGTAAATGTTTTATATTGAAAAATCTAAATACTTTTAATGAGAAAGTTGAGCCCATGTCGATTCCCAATGTAAAAACCATCCATATCAGAGTGTACGACCGTCCCGAAGAAGCGAACTGCTTTTCAGGCGGTTGAGGCCCTTCATGGTCTCAGTCTGAGATCACCGCAATGGTCGGCGATGAAGTCGAACGCCGATACCCCGATGTCGACGTCGAGTATGTCGATGTCAATGAAAACCCGTCTCTTCTCAGTGAAAAACTCATCCATGAAATACAGGAGCGCAGTTTGTTTTGGCCGATTTCCACGGTCAACGAAACAATTTTTTACGATGGTTTGATTACTCTGCCGAAAGTCATAAGTGCAATCGAGGAGGAGCAAAGCCGCCTCGCCCGCCTCGCCGATGCGCCCGAAAGTAACTGGTCTTAAGCTCCGCACGTCTTTCAGGGCTCAGCCACCACATCGACCCCTTGCCCGCCTGTCACCGTTTGCTGGTGCGCAGACATAAGGCAACCTTGAAGGGGACGGATTTCGATGGCGCTTTGCATGTATCGGGCCCACATCTGCGCAGGGAAACTTCCACCCGTGACCGCTTTTCCCCTGACATGAGTCATTTCCACTTGGGCTTCGGGATGCCCCATCCACACGGCGGTCGAAACACCGTGCGCCCAACCGACGAACCATGCATCGCGATACGATTGCGTCGTACCGGTTTTACCGGCGGAACTTTCAGAAATACGTGAGGCCTGCCCCGTACCGTCTGCCACCACCTCGTGCAGAACGGATGCGACTTGCACTCCCGTCTTTTCAGAATATATGCGCGTCTTTTTCAAGGATGGCTTATAGAGCGTTTTTCCGTCACGGTCGACGACGGAAACGATTCCCGTCGTCGGTGTCCGTTGCCCATTATCGGCGATTGTCGCATATGCCGATGCCATCTCAAGAGGAGATACCCCGTATTTCAAGCCACCGAGCGCAATTGCCGGGTCGGGATTGATCTCGCTTGAAAACCCCATCTTTTTCGCCGTAGCGGCGACCTTTTTCGCCCCCACCTGCATTATCAATCGCGCATATACGGTGTTGACCGACCACACGGTTGCCTGACGAAGTGTCATCGAACTCGAAGTCATGCTCTCTGAGAAGTTCGAAACCTTCCACACCCCATCTTTGACAGGAGTCGAATAGGACGCCGTGGAATACGTTTTGCTGAGTGACACTCCGTTTTCGAGTGCCGTGATAAGCGTAAACGGCTTGAATGCAGATCCCGGCTGCCTTCTGCCCTGTGTGGCCAAGTTATATTGGTTCTGTCCCCAATCGCGTCCCCCGACCATCGCCAATACCGCTCCGTCGGATTGTCGGACGGTGACGATGGAAACTTCAGGGTCGGTATTTTTGTTGAATTTCTTCGCTGTCGCTTCCGCCGCATTTTGAAGAGCGGGATCGAACGTCGTACGCACCGCGAGTCCACCGTGATTGACAGCCTCCTCACCGAGCTTACTTATGAGGTCGCGCCGAACGTAATCAACGAAGAAAGGATATTTCACTTGTTGCGAGACTGAGTTGGGAGGCACAAGACCGAGCGGAGAATTTTTCGCAAGCTCATACTGTGCCGCCGTGATCATCCCCTGCTCGTTCATCGCCCTGAGCACTAAATCTCGTCGTTTCTTGACGGGCCCCGGATTTTTGAAAGCATTATAGGCACTCGGCGACCGCACGAGGCCGGCGAGCATGGCGGCTTCTTGAATATTGAGTCTCTGCACATCCTTGCTGAAATATTTGGTTGCCGCACTTTGGATTCCGTACGCACCTTGCCCGTAATAAGCCATGTTGAGATAGCCCTCCAAAACACGATCTTTGTCATAGACCATCTCGACACGCGTCGCCATGATGGCTTCTCGGAGTTTGCGTGAAAGCGTACGTTTATCTCCGGTATAGAGCATCTTAATCAGCTGCTGGGTGATGGTACTTCCCCCTTGTTTGATGACCCCGGCTTCGGTGTTTCTCTTCAACGCCCTGGCGATTGAGATTACGTCGACCCCTCCATGCTCGTAAAATCGTTTGTCTTCAATGGCGACCGTCGAATTTTTCACGCATTGGGGTATCGCTGCATACGCAACGATAGCCCGATCTTCATCGCCCTTCCACGTAGCGAGCACGCTACCGTCGGCGCCGTAGACGATGGAATCTTGAGAAGACCGCTCCGAAATGTTGTGCGAAGAAATGTCGGGGGCGGGTTGATTGAGCAGCCACACAACACCGGATATCACAATGACTTGAATGAGTATGAGGACGGCGATGACACTTAAAACTGCAATGAAGATTTTTTTGCCACGCCTTTCCCCCTTCGACAAAGGCGGTTTTTCAGGCTGTTGATTTTGTTGGATTTCATCGGTCGTCAACGGAACGGTCGGTGGCGGTTCAGCCGTTTTACCGACTATGGAGCTTGCGGCGATACCTCCGACGATCAGCAGCACACCTAAAAGCTGAACGGACCCGAGCACTTGTCCGAGTGCAAGCCATGCGAACAGTACGGTGAACAAAGGCTCGAGCGTCGATACGATAGCCGCCTCGGAAGCACCGAGTTGTCTGACGCCGCGCAAGTACAGCAAAATCGCTACCACCGTGGGGAAAATGATGATGAGTATCATGAGTACCCACGCCCGAGTCGACCAACCGATGGCACTGAAGAGCAGTGCCGGCCCACCGCTGATCAATGACAGTATCACGAAAAGTACGGCGGAAAATCCGAACGTGAACGACATCATCGTCATCGACGACCGTCCGGGAAGCCACCTTTGCGACATGAGATTGAACGCGGCATAGCAAAATGCCGCCATGAGAGCAAGAATGATGCCGAGCGGCTCGGCGGATGCTTTCCCTCCGAAAAGACCGACGACAAGTGAGCATCCCACGGCGACCGCGATAATGGCGATTATTTTGTTGCGATTCAACTTCTCTTTGAAGAAAACCACAGCGGCAAGCGCCACGATAGCGGGATAAGCATACAGAAGAGCCGATACCACCGCGGAACCGGCGTGCTTAAGCGCAATGAAAAAAGCGAGCGAGGAAGCTCCGTACCCAAATAGCGAAAGAGCGAAATAGCGTGCCAAATCGCGCTTGGGCACTTTGAACGCATGCTTATTGCGCCGGTAGGCCAAAAATCCGATGACAAGCGCGGCGATGAAAAAACGCCACGCGAGTAGAGGCAAAGGCTCCACATGCGCGGCGTACGCCATCGGCGTCAACACGGCCAGAGTTCCGAAACATAGCGCGCTCAACGCAACAGAAACCAACGCTTTCGTGCGCTTCACGTTCTCCCTTTCCGCGGCTTAACCCCTACAGCTAGTTCAACAATTATGGACGACAGGCTCCGACGTAACCACGACCGCTTATCGATGCGATTCTCACACGGGCACCGTGATGCGGTGCTTCAATCATGCGTCCCCCACCGATGTAAATTCCCACATGGCTGATCGGGCTGTGGAAGAACACGAGGTCACCCGGTGCAAGATCGGCACGGCTCACTCGCTGAGTGCCACGTGCGTTGATTTGCGCACGTGAGCTATGCGGCAACGACACTCCCACTTGACGATACACGAAACTCGTCAATCCTGAGCAATCGAATGAATTCGAACCGTCCTCCCCCCATTTATAAGGAGCTCCCAGGTAGCGTTTTGCGATGGCGACGACTTGGCTTCTCGGTGCTCTCGTGGGAGACGGGAACGTTCTGCCCCCACCCGAAGAACCGCCGCCGGAACTTTCTGAGGCCGCAGCAGCGCTTAGCGCCGCCGCCGCTTCAGCTTGATCCAGCGCGTCGACCTCGGCTTGGACACCTTTGAGCATCGACGTACGCTCAGCGAGTTGTGCCTCGATGCTGTCTTTATTATTTTTCATGGTCGCCTGAGCGGCCGCAGCAGTTTTTTCCTCCGCCTTGAGCTGATCGGTCAAAGAGACCATTTCCGCTTTGAGTTGCTTGAGCTCCTGTGCCGACTTGGCGTCATCCTCGTTCATGTTGTTCAAGATACCCCAAACGGAAGCGAAATCATCGAAACTCTCGGCACCGAACAGCACCTCGACAAATCCCGCCGATCCTTGGCGGTACATGGATTTTGCCCGGTCGTCGAGATGGACTTGGACGACATCGAGACGTTTTTTGGTTTTGGTGAGCTTGGCCTGGGCCGTTACACGCTTCGCGACGGCTTTATTGTAATTAACCGATGCTGCGTTATAATTTTCGGAAGCAATTTCAACCCTCGTATCAAGCGCATCCACTTGTGCCTTGATGACTTTGACCTCTTGGAGTTTGGTGGCCGGAATCGCCCCGGAAAGACTCGTTCCCATGGCACCGAACGCCAGGACACCGATGGCACACGCTCCGATAAATGATATGACCTTTTTCATATTCAGAATAAGCTCCTGACATAGGTTAATTTCCACCGTAGCCCCAAGAACCGAGCCGGCTTTTACATTGTATCAAATTGCACGGTCAATATCACCGTACGCGCCACACACCGCGTCCAGTATCAAGACGGCGATATTTTGAAAGCCCTGCTTAGAGCCATGACCGAGTGTATTCGCAGGAATTTTAATCACAAAACTTCCACATGGGTCTTTTTCAACTAGAGGGGTAATCGATGCCATAAGGGCATCTTCTCGCTCCCCGAGTTCCACCAGTTGCAAATCGAGTTTGACCGAAGAACCGGTCTGTACAACCGAAGAAATGGCCGTCGTCGGCTGCGATGAGTCCTCTTCATATAAGGTGAAAGCGACGTGGTTTTCGTACGTCTCTTTCGCAGGTCCGATTGAGGATACCGACTCTCCCCATATCGTCGTGACACTCGCATCCTCATAGGACGCTTGCGCGAGGTTTTTAATCCGTCGAGCGACTTGATACGACATCGGGTCCTGTGCCGTGATGACGAGCGCCAGATGCGCTAAAACTTTATTTCGATGAGTCGATGTCGCCTGCGCCGATGAATGGGATACGACCTTCTTGCCTTCCCACATATGCTTAAGGCTGTTGAGCGTGGAAAATGTCTCACGCCCCACGACGCCGTCGGCGGGAAGGCCCATGTTGGATTGCAACTCTATGACCGCCCGTTCGGTATAGGTTCCGAATATGCCGTCGACATCTCCGCACGTAAAGCCGAGACTGTTAAGCGCGACTTGAAGAATTTCGACATCCCGTCCGTGAAACAAAGGATAGCGCAGATACAACATGCGATCCCCGAATGCAAATGTCGAATCGACGAGCATCGACCATGTGCACGAATCGACTTCGCCCGTCGCTTCGAGACCCATTGCAAGCTGAAATTTCATGAGCGTCTTCTCGGTGTCATTTAAGAAAACACCGTCGACGCCTGTTGTATCGAGCGAATATCCCACGTATATCAGCCTACGTTGTATGTCTTCAACCGCCGACCCGCGTGAGCCGTGTTTAATTACATTCATACACAAAATCTCCTTTTGCAGGCGTCAGTGTATCATGCTCGAGTCTCAAGTTGGATCATATGATGAAAACGTTATAACTTTGTCGCCAAAAAGTCTACGAACGCGCTTGCCGCACGGGCGAGTGTTCTCTTCGGCGTCACTAAATAAAAGGGTCGCGGCAAAGGGAGCTCCTCGCACTCGATCTCGACGATCGTTCGCAATGCAAGTGCGTTTGCGGCTACATAACGGCTGACGATGGCAATCCCGAGTCCACCTTCGACAGCATTGACGACCGCCTCGCCCGTTCCGAGTTCGACGAGGAAATGCAATGCTCCGTAGTCGATTGATTTTTTGACGAACAGAGCTTTCACCACTTGCTGGGTCCCCGAATCGGCACTTCGAGCGACCCAGGGGTATGAAGACAACTCTTTGAGACCCACTTCGCCGTCCTGCTTTGCCAACGGCGTATCCGGACCGGTGATGAGAATCAACTCGTCCGATCCCATCTGTTTGAATTTCACCGAGCTGCTTTTCGACAGTGCTCCGACCATGCCGATATCGGCATCTCTATCCTCGATGTGCTCGACCACTTCATTGGTATTCGTCACCGTCAGCCGTACGGTGACATCGGGATACTCACGCAAAAACTCGCCGAGGAGGTTCGGAATTATATAATCACCGGGCGTTGTGCTCAAAGCGATGTGCAGAGGGCCCGAAACCTCACCGGAAAGCGCATTGATCTCTGCACGCGCAGCTTGCGATTCCGACAACATTTCCCGTGCGTAAGGAACGAGGACTCTCCCGGCTTCCGTCAACTCGATTCGTCGATAACGTCTGTCGAGAAGTGACTGGTTGATATCCGATTCGAGATTTTGCACTTGCATCGTCACCGCCGGTTGGGAAACACCGAGCACGCGGGCGGCCGCGGAAAACGATCCCGCATCGACGACGGTTATGAATGTTTTAAGCTGTTGTATATTCATAAGAAAAACTTTCAGTGAGAAAACCGACGATAAGTTATTTCAATAGTATTCAATAGTATAAGTGTAATCTAATGATCGTGTTTGGCCTTGTTATACTTACAGAGGTTCGAAACTATCGGATTGTTACGCGAAAGCTTTATACTGAACTATATTCTCGGTACCTATCTTCGCTACGGAGCATGAATGTCACACATACATTTGCCGGACGGCATACTGCCGGTTTGGGTCTGGGTAACGGGATGGATTATCGCGCTCGCGTGGATTTTCATCGCGAACAGAATCGCATCATCGAAACCGGACATATTGAGAAAACTTCCGCTGCTCGCCGTGGTATCGGCGTTCATGCTCGTCGCCATGAGCTTGGAAATCGTCCCACTGGCCTATCATGTCAACTTAAGCGTATTGGCGGGCACACTCATCGGCCCGCTCCTGTCTCCGATTGCCGCTCTCATCATCGAAATCGTGTTGGCTTTCGTGGGGCATGGAGGCATAACCGTCGCCGGCATCAATCTCGTGCTCGGCGCACTGGAAATGACCATCGGTTCGCTTCTTTTTCGTGCATTCGTCAAACTGTTCGGCACGAAACACATCGGGCTCATCGGCGGAATCGTCACCGTGATCACCCTCGCAATTTCAACCACTCTGATGCTCGGCGTCGTTTCGACGATATCCGGGAGTATCCCGAGTCATGCGGGCGGAGTGGTCTCGTTGAAAGTATTTGCCAGAACAGTTTACGTGCTCGGTCCGATAGGCTGGCTCATCGAGGCGACATTGACCGGATTCATTCTGCGCTATATCGCGTCCGTCCGACCCAACTTGCTCACCGGAATCATGACCAAAGAGGGAGGCCGACATGAAAATCACAACGATTGATTACTGGGCGACCTCAAAAGACAGCTTTTTGCATAGACTTGCCCCGCCGCTGAAAGCGCTAGGACTCGTCTGTGTGATCACGGCGGTTGTACTGTTATGGAACCCCGTGGCTTTGGGCTGCATATTTCTCGCTCTCATACTCATCGCCGTGACGGCAAAACTCCCTCTCAAGCTCGTATTGACACTTTCCGCCTACCCGCTCATCTTCACAGTTTTGCTCGCACTGACCACAGAGCTCGGATCTTCTGCTTCGATTTCAATCATGCTCAAAGGCACGACCGCGGCATGTGCTTGCATTCTGCTCACCCTGACCACACCCTATCCGGTCATCTTCTCGATGACGCGACACATTCTTCCCCGTTTGGCGAACGATGCATTGCTGTTGACCTATCGCACTCTCTTCATCTTAGGCGATGAGCTCAGCAATCTCATGCGCGCAATCCGACTGCGCGGTGTGCTCGGCTGGAGGCACCCCCTCGAAGCTTTGCAGACTTTGGCATCCGCTCTCGGAAATCTGATGCTCTTTTCGGTCTCGCTCGCCGAAGCCGACTACGATATTTTGTACATGCGCGGATATGACGGTCACATAGTGCTGGGAGAAACCCCACCATCCGATGCGAGGTCGACCGCAGCGTCCGGTAATCGAAAGGAAGAATAAATCCATGGAAAGTTCCCCACAAAAACATGCGCACGCACTTCGAGGCGGTCCGCACCCAAACGACGTCGCCTACGTCAGTTGCATAAAACATTTTTATGAAGACGGAGCATCGGTTGAAATGTGTGGCCTGGACTTTTGCGCGCACAAAGGTGAACGGACGGTGTTGCTCGGACCCAACGGAGCCGGAAAGTCGACCTTACTCGAACACCTTCTCGGGCTCTTGCGACCGCAAGAAGGAACGGTTCGAGTATTCGGTCTCGATCCGACGAGACAGTGGCCCGAAATTCGTGAGCGAATCGGTGTCGTTTTACAAAATGTCGACCAACAGCTCATTATGCCGACCGTCTACGATGACATCGCTTTTTCGCTTCGCCAATATCATCGACCTCAAGACACGATCGATCCGGCCGTGCAACGCGTTGCGAAATTATTGGGGGTCGAAGCGCTGTTGCACCGAACGCCCCAAAGTTTGTCCGGAGGTGAAAAGCGTCGGGTGGCACTGGCCGGGGCACTCGCAATCGGACCTGAGCTGCTGATACTCGACGAGCCTTTCGAAGGTCTCGACTCAGTTGTGCGAAAAACCGTCGTCGATGTTTTGTGCAAACTCAAGAATCAAGGCGTCAGTATGGTTATGTCGACTCATGACATCGACTCGATCGGAGAAATAGCCGACTATTGTTATGTACTCGCGTCAGGCGGGGAAATCGTACTTGCAGGTACCCCCGACGAGATTTTCGAACACGTGGATATACTGCGGGAATCCCATATCCATCCCCCTATATTGGCGGAAATGTTCACCGAGCTTTCACGGCGAACAAAGACACCTTTTTCAGTGCCTTTGACGATTCCTCAAGCAGTGGAAGAGCTTGTGAAACACTTTCCGAAAGAATAAGCCACTTCTATTTTTTTCGTTCGATGAAATAATCGGCCATCGAAAACAAGATGCCCTTTGCCTTTGATTCCGGCAGCGCGATTTCAAGCTCTGCTTTTGCATCGGTGACAAGCTTATGGGCGTAATCGTCTGCATATGCGAGCGAACCGGCATCACGCATGATTTCGACTGCTTCGGCCTGAAGAACGGTATCTTTGGTGCGCGTCTCGAGAATCGTCAACAGGCGATCACTTCGTTCGGAGTGCTCAAGCGCATGAATCGCTATAAGCGTTCGCTTCCCCTCGGTGATGTCGAGGCGAAAATCTTTGCTCTTATCGGAACCGATCAGATTGATCAAATCATCTTGGATTTGGAATGCGAGACCGGCAGCCATCCCGAAAGTTCGCAAAGACTCGATGGTTTCCTCATCCGCACCACCGATTATCGCACCCACCGCCAAAGGTATGGCGCCCGAGTAGCTCGCCGTCTTATGACGTGCCATGAGCAGATAATCTTCGACCGACAAGTCGAAACGGTTGTCACGACCCCACCCGATATCGAGAGCTTGTCCCTCGATGGTACGAGTCGTCATATCTATGAGTTCTTGAAGCACCCGCAGTTTCGTCTCATTATCGAGCCGCTCATCGGAAAGGACCGAGCCTGTGACCAACGAAAGGGCCAAGTCCCCCGCATTTATCGCGAGCGCTTCGCCCTCTTTTATGTGCAAACACGGTTCGCCTCTGCGCGTGAGAGCGTCGTCTTCGATATCGTCATGGATGAGAGCAGCGGTATGGAAATGCTCGATTGCAGCACCGGAACGCTGAGCATTGACGGGGTTTCCGCCGACGGCCTCGCATGCGAGCTGACAGATGAGCGGGCGATGACGCTTACCTGAATTGGCACTATATTCTGCCAGCGGACCGTAAAGATAGCGGTTCATGTCGGCATTGGGCCGATTGGTGAAGTACGTCGCGATATGCTGATCGACCCGCTTGTGATTGGTTTTTAAAAAGCGCTCGAAGCTCGCCATCTGACCTACTCCTTTTGTTCCTCGACATCACAGCACCCACCTGCATGTCGACGATTAAATCTCTGCAGAAATACTTCCTAATGGTAACAGACAGCCACCCTTTAGCGAGTGGCGATAAGGCGTTCGGTTCCGCCTCCCGGCACCCTTTTGAACCTTAAGTTCCGGAAAGCTCCCGAACACCTTTATCGATATAGGCACCGAGCTTATTGAAACGATGCTTATATACGAGCAATATCGCTGCCGTCGAACTGAACAGCGATGCGGCGGTGACCATGAAAAGGATGATTATTTGGTACGGAGCGGCAACGCCAGGCGCCGTTCCCGCGAGAATCTGCCCCGACATCATTCCCGGGATGAACACGACCCCGGCAGTTGCAAGAGTGTTTATGCTCGGAATCAAACCGGCGATGAGAGAGGATCGAATCGACGCATCGGCCGCCTCGCGCGGAGTGGCCCCCAATGCCACGAGCCCGCGAATCTCATCGTTACGTGCATCGAGATCACGAAACACCCGCTCGAGCGCAATGGCGACACTCGCCATCGAGTTGCCGAGAACCATGCCGGCCACAGGGATAACATACCTCGGCAAATACCACGGATGCACTTGCACGATAAGACCGGTGACGGTGAAGGTGATGAGTACGCACACGCCGAAAAGCACCGCGAACGTCGCGCGCATGATTTTGCCCGGCACCTCGCCGACGCGCCTCGACACGGTGACGGCTGCGACACCGGACATAATGAGCAGCACCGCGATGACCATGAGTCCGCTATCGAGATGAAACAGCCATGACAGCACATAGCCGAGAAGGAGCACTTGCACATAGCTTCTGACCGCCGCCCATGCCAGTCGCTTGCCCAGCCCGAATCTCATAACCCAAATGACCACAATCGAAGCAACGATGAACACCGAGGCAAGGCCGAGTTGCCATGGAGCGATATGAATGATTCCCGAACTATTCATGGGGTACTGTCTCACTGCAAGAAATATCGTCTGCATACGCTACATTCCCGGGCGAAGACACGCTCTCGAGAACGCCGGCGCATCCGTCTTCGAACGTACAACGATACGATGCGCGCCCATCATCGATTTTATGTCGAACCCGCAACACCGCTCCGCCTTGCCGAGAAAATGCAGTGACCAGTCCGCCTATCGCCCGCGTCGAGTCGACATCCAGAGCGGCGTCGACCTCATCGAGCAAAAGGACTTTAGGAGAGGTGAGCAAGGTACGGATGAATGCAATACGCGCTTGTTGACCGACGGATAGCTTAAAAACCGATCGCTCGAGCGATATATCGCACAAATCGGCTCGGTCGAGTAATTCTCGCATTTCTTCAAAGGAAGGTTGCTTGTGCTCTCTTCGTACTTTCAACGTCCAAGGGAGCAATAAATTCGTTTGTACCGACCCCTCGATCAAGGTAGGCTTTTGCTGAACGAGAGCGACGAGGCTGCGCCACTCAGTCGGCGCAAATGAAGAGACTCGTCGCCCGTCGAGGATAAGGTCTCCGCTACGATAGGGGACGAGAAGAGCAAGGGCATGCAAAAAGGTGGACTTTCCGGCGCCACTCGGTCCGACGATATCGACTATTTGTGAACTTTCAAGCGTAAGGGAGACATCGTCGACGGCGAGAAACGTACCCTCGTCACCGACCAACTCGACTGTTATGTGCTCGACTTGAAACATCACTCTCGTTACATCTGAACCGATATCACTATCGATGTCAGTCCGCTCTTATCTTTTGAGATGGTAATGGCGGCTTCGAGGGAGCCTTTAGTCGCCGAGATTGCCGTCGATGTTCCGTCTCCTCCGAGACTTCTGGCATCCCAACCGGCGTTTTGCAGTCCTTTTCCGTAGCCGTACACGACTTTGCTGTAGCTCGCCGTGGTCGTCATATTGAGTTCATATACATTGAACTGCCCTTTGTCGGTATGCTTCGAACTGACGACCGTCGCACCGCTCCAAAGGGGGAGGCTTTCCGGATAGCCTGCTTTCATCTCTCCGTTGACGGTCGCTCCGACCTCAGCCACCTGTGAAGCGTCCGCCGCATTCGCAGTGCTTTTTTTCGCGGAACATCCGCTCAGCACCGCAGTGCCTGTGCCCATCAACACGATACACACAAGAACGACCACATATCTACGCTTCACGTTTGCTCCGAATAATGACACCTAGGGGTAGTGCATAAAGATGGTGGCGGAACCGTGTGCGAATCGAACACACCCGAGAAGTTCTTCACCCCTCACGACGGCTTTGAAGGCCGCGTCGCCCACCAGGACGAATCCGGCTCCGAGTTTACAAGCTTTACCATTGTGGGAATAATCACGCCCATTGTCAAACGAGAATTCTCCCATTGCCGATTCGACGCGTAACACCCTGCGAATCGAAGTACTCGAGAAGCGGAATGGCATACTTCCTGCTCAAACCCATTGCAGCGCACAATTCCGAGGCAGATACGGGTGCCTCGGCAGTCGCATCTCGCAGTGCCTTCTTCACGATTTCTTCAGCTTTTGAGACATCTCCGGGCAAAAAATGCAAATCCCCCGCGAGGCGGATGAGTCCCCCTTCGGAGGCGATTCGTCCGAGAATGCGACCGACGAACTTTGAATCCGCCCCCAGCGCTCTCGCCAGTTCAGCGGTCGTTTCGACTTCCAACCCCCGGTGCCCGATACGAGCGAGCGCCTGTCGTGCAATCTCATCTTCGAGCGCATGGATATTCGACGCGGCCCCGGAATGGCTGATTCGACCGGCGACAAGTTCGATTTCCGGCGCTTCGGCGGCGATTTCGGCGAATGCCGCAAAAACCTCCGGTGTCATCCGCGTATCGACTCGGTCTTTGAGCATCGGAAGGGAGAAAGCATGCTCAGAAGGATACCTGTCGTAGAGCGCGAGAAGCTCGGTCTTTATCGCTGCGGCGACATGGTCGTATACGAGAGGATCGACGAACAGCGTCTCTTTGGCGACTTTGATGCGCGCTGCGTTCGAAGTATTGAGCGCAGTTGCAACGCGGCTCCGCTCGCATCCGAGCAGCCCGGCAATCATCGCACTGCTCAGGGGTTCCTTTTTGACGACGAGGAGTTCGCATGCGGCCTTTTCGTAATCTCGACTCGCAAGCGCCTCGAGCAAGTCGTGCTCATCGGCAGAGATTCGCGTACGCTTTGCAGGAGACGCATCGAGGACGACGCCTCCTCCGATGGTGAAAACCGGTGAAAAGCTTCGAATGATGAAATGGTCGAGATAAACGGGAGCTATCGGTTTTTCCAAACGTATCTGAGCGAAGACGCTCCGGTTCGGCCGGATCGACTTTTCGTCGAAGAAAAAAATCTGGCCGACAGTTGCGACGGTTCCATGATGGACGTGAACACGAGTCCCGCTCTTCAACGGCTTGGTGTCGCTTTCCGAGGACTCGGAGCCGATGTAGGTAAAGATTGCGTTGAAGATATTCGTTTCGCGAAGCGCACCCCGCGTGGCAAGCATGTCGCCCCGAGATACCTCGGACTTATCGATATTCGATAGATTGAGTGCGACACGCATTCCGGCCAACGCTTGTTCTACATCGACGTTATGGACTTGGATACCGCGCACGCGGACTTTCTTGTGTGCGGACACCTCTTCCAGCTCATCGCCGAGCACTATCGCCCCCGACCATAACGTGCCCGTCACGACCGTCCCGGCCCCCGAGATGGTGAAAACGCGATCGATCGGAAGCCGAGCGACGGACGTATTGTTTGTCCGTCCCCGCTCAGCAATCTTTTCGGCAGTGTCGTCGAGTGCGCTTAGCAACGCCTCGATGCCGCGTCCGGTCGTCGATGAAACGCGAACGACGGGCGACCCTTCGAGAAGAGTTCCCTCTAAAAGGGTTTCTATATCCATTTCGACGAGATCGGCCCAGTCCGCCTCGACCCTATCGATTTTAGTCAATGCGACGACCGCATGTTCCACACCGAGCAAATTGAGAATGGCCGCATGCTCACGCGTTTGCACCATGATTCCGTCATCGGCAGCGATTACCAGCAATGCGACATCGATTCCGGCGGCACCGGAAACCATGTGGCGCACGAACTTCTCATGTCCGGGAACATCGACGACGCCGAAGTGCACACCTTTCGGTGTCACCAACTCGGCGAAACCGAGTTCGATGGTGATGCCTCGCTCTTTTTCTTCGGCGAGGCGATCGGGGTCCACGCCCGTCAAAGCCTTTATCAAAGTTGATTTTCCGTGGTCGATATGACCGGCGGTGCCCAGAATCAGCGGCGCAGTATTTTGCATAGTTGCTCCACGACGACAGATGCATCATCAGACACGAACGTACGCGGATCGATGAGCAATCTCTCATCGTTTATACGCGCGACGATGGGAACCGGCGAATCGATACGCAAGAGACGCTCGACTTCAGTGGCGGAAACGTCTTCGAATCTCAACGAGAGTACAGCGGTCGGAATGTCGGCCAAAGGCAGCGACCCTCCGCCGGCGCGAGCGATATCGACATCGACGGAAATATCCACAGTGCCGAGTAGACCTTCTTTTCTCAAAGCTTCGAGGAGAGACTCGGCGAGTCCGTTCGCACGTGTCTTGCACTCTTCGAGATCCATCGTCAAAGCGTGAAGCGTGGGAATTTCTTCAACCGCCCTGTCTTCATCGCGATAAATCATCAACGTGGCTTCCAGCGCGGCCAAGGTCATCTTATCGAGACGAAGCACGCGGGCGAGAGGGTGGGCTTTCAACCGGGCAATCGCCTCAGATTTGCCGACGATGATACCTGCCTGGGGACCCCCGAGAAGCTTATCTCCCGAAAAAGTCACGATGCTCGCCCCTGCTTTCACCGATTCGGAAACCGTCGGTTCATAGGGCAAACCGTACTTTCTCAAATCGAGCAAAACACCGGACCCTTGGTCCTCCATAACCGGAATGTCATGTTTCGCACCGAGGTCCACAAGCTCGGCGAGTTCGACTTCCGAAGTGAATCCGATCACGCGGTAATTGGACGAATGGACCTTGAGATACAAACCTGTTTTCTCATTGGTCGCATTTTCGTAGTCTTTAAGATGCGTTTTGTTCGTCGCTCCCACTTCCACCATGTGCGCACCGGACTCCGCCATGATGTCGGGAACACGAAACGAACCGCCGATTTCGACGAGTTGCCCCCGAGAAACGATTGCCTCCCGGCCACGTGAAAAACAAGCGATACACATCATGACCGCCGCCGCATTGTTGTTGACCGCAAGAGCCGCCTCAGCTCCGGTGAGCTCGCAAAGAAGAGACTCTACATGATCATGGCGTGAGCCGCGGACGCCTCTTTCATAGTTGTATTCCAATGTCGAATAATGCGAGGCTACCTCTTGCACCGCTTCGGCGGCCGAATCGGCCAAAATGCTCCGTCCCAAATTCGTGTGAATGATTATACCCGTTGCATTGATGACTCTTCGCAACGAAGGTTGCATACGAATATGTGCACTTGAGATGGTATCCGCCACCACTTCGGCAAGTGACACCGGTTCTGCTCGCGACCCGGTGGCGATGGCAGATCGCATATTTTCTATCGCAGTACGTGCCGAAGTAAGCACCACCGAGCGCGGAACCGCCGGTAGCAGCGCGGCGACTTGTTCCGCGGAGAGAACTTCATCGACCTTGGGCAATGATCTGAAAAGGTCTTGTGTGGTGATGTTTGTTTTCATACTTGCATTGTAGCGTATGTATCCCTGAATCGCGCCTGCGGCTTCAACAAACGGACCCGAAACGAGGCGCTCTTTTAAGAGATTACAATCGAGTCCTCGGCCGTCATGAGCGCTGCGACGGTATCGGGCATCTTTCCCGCCTCACCGACCATCAGTTGCTCACGGATTCCGAAAAAGTCGAGACACGTTCCACAGGCTTTTATCTTCACGCCTCGCGCTTCAACGGCCCTGAGCTCATCGAGGACTTCGGAGCCCTCACACGCCAACTTAACGCCTGCATTCATGAGAGCGAGAACTTCGGGCACCTCTTCCCCCTGCCCCAAACAAGTCAAAAAAACACGTGTGAGAATCGCGCCGAGCTCATCGTTCCCCTTGCCGATTGCGTCTGTTGCAAGCACCATGAATTTTTTCATACCGCCTCCTTTTTGAAAGTGCTGATAGTTATTATAATAATAATTGATATTTGAGAAATATTTCGAGCTAATTAATGGTGATTTTGCCCGGAGTTCCGTGCTCGAACGTTCCGACGACTGCGCATATCGCATCCGAATCGATACGGATGAGATTGTCGTAATACGTTTCAACCTGGTTTTGAGGCATTGCAATCATAAGCCCGCCGCTTGTTTGAGGATCACAGAGAATTTGCATCCACGTGCGGCGCTCCTCCTGAGAATAACTTTCGGCCGACCAGGATAAAAACTCTCGGGTCCAAGCGATGATATCCGCCGTGCGACCCGGAACCACATTCCCGGTTGAAAGTTCATAGACCTGCTCGAGTAGAGGTATGCACTCCGTCTCAATGTGGGCGGCCACACCGCTCGCCTCCGCCATTTCGTGCAGATGACCGGCGAGTCCGAACCCGGTGATGTCGGTAAGGGCATGGACATCGACTCCCTCGAGAGCCTCGCATGCGTATTTATTGAGTTTGGCCATGGATTCGATTGCCTCGTGGGCGGTTGTCTCGTCGGCCACACCGCGCTTAATGGCTGTTCCCCATAGACCGGTGCCAAGCGCCTTGGTGACGACGATTGCGTCAGCCTCACGCGCTCCCTTGTTACGAAGCACCTTGAGAGGATTCACGACTCCGAAGACCGAGAGACCGTACTTCGGTTCTTTATCGTCTATCGTGTGTCCGCCGACGACGACTGCACCGGCTTCCGCGACTTTCTCGGCGCCGCCCCGCACCACTTCGCCGACGATGTCGGGACCCAAAGAACACGGAAACGCAATCATGTTCAACGCGGTGAGCGGTTTGCCTCCCATGGCGTATATGTCCGAAAGCGCGTTGGCCGCGGTGATGCGGCCGAAGTCATAGGGGTCATCGACAATCGGCGTGAAAAAGTCAATCGTCATCAAGCCGGCGATGTCGTCGGTTAGCTTGTAGACAGCCGCATCGTCGCTTGTTTCGAACCCGAGCATGAGATTGTCGCTCTGTCCGGGATCGATTTTATCCAGCACCGCTTTGAGATCCGCCGGACCCCACTTCGCTGCTCAACCGGCTTTGCTCGACATTTGAGTCAGGCGTATTTTTTTTGCTTCATCCATGATTTTGATTATATCCGCAATTCACGGTATCGATTCGAAAAACAGCCGCTCAATCTCGAAAAGATCAAGCGACGTGGTTTTGCAGTGGTAGGGGTGGTGGGATTCGAACCCACACTGTAAGGATTTTAAGTCCTCTTTCTCTGCCGTTGGAATACACCCCCATGCAGTTTTCATGACGTGCGGACGACAATCCGCACACACGCCACGCAATTCACACTTTTCTAGAATAAATCAACACTCAAAATTATGCCATAGAGAATGTCGTAATCGCTAATGGTAAGCATCGAAAGGCGCGAAATCTCCAATACCTGTTCTATTATCAGACATCCGGCCAATATCACCGAAGCTCTTTTCGGTTCGAGCCCCGGCATAGCTTCGCGCTCTTTTTGCGTTTTTGCGCAAAGTTGCTCGATACTATGCGATAAATCCTCGCGCGTTATGACCTTCCCGTGAACGAAAAGAGGATCATAGTCCGCCATCTCATATTTCATGGTCACCAACGTGGTCGCAGTCCCCGCCACCGCGACGAGCTCGCGCGGAGCATGAGGCAACTTCAAGAAATATTCACCGGCGATTTTTTTGATGTAAGTCCGAATGTCTGCAAGTTCTTCCGGTGATACCGGGTCATGACGGATGAACATATCGGTGAGACGACGGGAGCCGATATCCATCGACTGTGCGATGACGGCATCGTTTTCACCGGCTCGAAAAATGAATTCAGTCGAACCTCCGCCGGGATCGATGACGAGGAGATCGTCGCCCCGTCTCCGGTAGGTCGCACCGCGAAAGGAGAGTCTCGCCTCCGTTTGTCCGGAAATGATATGAGGCTCGATGCCGCAGGCGCGCAAGCCGACTTTGAACGCCTCGCCGTTATGTGCGTCGCGAGCCGCACTCGTGGCGGTGCAGATGATCTTGTCGACTTTGCTCTCTGAAATTTTCACCACAAAACGCCGCACTGCTTCATACACGTTTTGCATACCGGTATCACTTAACGCCCCACTCTGAGATAGGCGTGAGCCGAGTTGTGTGATTTCGATATCGCGAACGACCTCGCCGATCACGCCCTCATACACATCGGCGATGAGCAGACGCGCCGTAACGGTGCCGATATCGATTGCAGCTATGCGCATGGTTCTCCCCCTTTGCATGATTCGTTCCCTTCGAAGCGCAATTCTTCAAGAATTTCATTTCCGATAGGATCATGGAGACCCGCCAAGGCATAGGCCACATGGATGTGCAGACATTTCACGCCGTAGATATTGCGTTGCCCGGCCAAACCGACATCTTCGCACACATCATCGTCTTGACCTGAGCTGCGGCATTCAAGAAGACGCACTTCTCGAACTTCCGTATCGAGTCGCTCGAGACAGCTGCGAAGATTCTCCTCACTCGAAACGCGAGCAGCCCACCGGGAAACTCCGCCCTCCGCCTCGATTCGAGAGATTTTTCGAACCAAATGGGGACAGGACAAATACGCCCAGTTCGGAAATCTGTCTCCGTCATCGAGCAACGAGGGGGAAACGATTACTTGGGGAAACTCGAAACGGCAGGTCTTCACGACACGCCACGGCAATCGCGGCGACCGTCCGAGTTGGCGTGAAACAATACTATTTAATCTGGAAGAGTGCATCTAAAAACGGAGTCCATATGCCGAAGGGTTTTGCCGTAACTTCAAGTTCTTGTATTTGCTTCTCGCGTGATTGTTCCGAAACGGTCACTCTTTTCCCACCCTGAAGAACCACCACCATATGATCGCCTTTTTTTACCAGTCCGAGTTGGCTACGGGCGTAATCCTCTGTGCCCTCCGTGGTTTCAAGCGAGACAATTTCTTGTTTTACGGTCACGTTATACTGCTGAACTGCCACGAGTTGCTCGCGCAAAACACGCTCCTGGCGAGCCTCCCGATACAAAATTTTGAGAGGGGCATAATACATGAAGCCGATTGCAGCAAGAATCGCCAAGCTCGCCAAAGGAATCAAAACGCGTTTACGCGCGAAAAATGAAATGCCCGCTTTTTGCGCAGTTGAATCCGCTTTAGTTTTACCGCGTCGACGCGGTGTATCCGACATCGATCAATCCGTCTTCGGAATAAGCATGAGTTGTACTCCATCGTCGACTCTGCGAACGGTTACTTCATCTCGCGCGATTCGATGCGCAGCGGTGCGGAGATTACCATAGAGGCGATTGAGCCCGAGCGGTTCGGTGGCGATGAGTACCGCCCTGTCTCCTCCGGCGACGAAGTAGCGCACAAGCCGAGTCGCCGCCCCCCGAGGAACGGGATAGGGAACGTGGATCGTGCGAGCTTCGAGTTCCCACACACCGTCGAGACGCAAGTCGCGATAAGGACCGACTTTTTCAATCACCAACAATACGGCTCGTTTCATATCATGAATCGATATCTTTTCACTTTCGATGTAAAACTCGGTGCGGACTTGGAAACCCTCGATAGCACAGGCGCGCGAAAGATACGCCCAATCAAGCGAGCCGTCATCCGGTAAAACGACGAGTACCTTTCCGGCTACGAGAGGAGCGATTTCGTTGACGAGCGCAAGCAACCCCGCCCCCCGCCGTGCGGGAAAGGACACTAAAGCGACATCGAAGTGAGCATCCCCGGGAAGATTTTCGGTAAATCCCTCGAAAATCGTCAAGTTCTCGCCGTCACCGAGCGCCTGCAAATCACTGACGAACAGAGGAGACGGCTCGAGTGCGGTGATTCGCGCACCGCATTTGAGCAACCCTTTCGTCAGATGCCCGGGGCCAGGGTCGACCTCGAGCACTTCGATACCTGCGTGTACATAAGGAGCAAGGCCCGAGATGAGCTTTCGAGACAACACGTGTTCGCCGAAAGCCGACCCCTCGTGAATCGCCGCACGTTCACGCCGATCGAGTAACGATTCGAGCGTTGCACCGAAACGAGCATCAGGGGTCAGGAATTTCATAGGAATGTCCTCGCTGGTTCTTTACGCCTTGATATTGTAAAAGGCCTCGAGTCCCGGATAGACGGCTGATTCTCCGAGTTCCTCTTCGATTCTCAGAAGCTGGTTGTACTTCGCGACACGGTCGCTGCGCGCCGGCGCACCCGTTTTGATCTGGCCCGCATTCGTGGCGACTGCCAAATCGGCAATCGTCGTGTCTTCCGTTTCTCCCGAACGGTGCGAGATGATGCACGCATAGCCGGCTTGCTTCGCCGTCTCAATGGCTTCGAGCGTTTCGGTGAGCGTACCGATTTGGTTGACCTTTATGAGGATTGCGTTTGCAACACCGAGCGAAATGCCTTTCTTGAGACGTTCGGTGTTGGTGACGAACAAATCGTCGCCGACGAGTTGGACTCGAGCGCCCAGACGATCGGTCAGCAACTTCCAACCGTCCCAGTCTTCTTCATCCATACCGTCTTCAATTGAAATAATCGGATAGCGATTGCAAAGGTCTTCCCAAAAATCGACCATTTCAGCCGAGCTGAGTTCACGACCCTCACCCTTGAGCATATACACTTTCCGCTCTGCATCATAAATTTCTGAAGCCGCAGGATCGAGCGCGAAACGAATATCCGTTCCCAGCTCATAACCGGCCGTCTCAACCGCCTCGACGATTGCTTGCAAAGCAGCTTCGTTAGAATCGAGATCGGGGGCGAATCCGCCTTCATCACCGACGGCGGTCGAAAGACCGCGAGCCTTGAGAACGCTCTTGAGCGTATGATAAATCTCCGTGCACCAACGAAGCCCTTCCGCAAACGTCGGAGCTCCGACCGGCATGATCATGAACTCTTGCAAATCGACATTGTTGTCGGCGTGGGCCCCTCCGTTCATGATGTTCATCATGGGGACGGGAATTTTTGAAGCATTGACCCCACCGAGGTAACTGTAAAGGGTCAATTCCGTCGATTGCGCCGCCGCTTTTGCAGCGGCGAGGGATACGCCGAGAATGGCGTTTGCCCCAAAGTTGCTTTTATTGGGAGTACCGTCGGCTTCGATGAGAATCGCATCGACGAGACGCTGATCGCTCGCATCGATTCCGATAAGCTCCTCGGCAATCGGACCGTTGACGTTATCCACGGCGGTGAGCACGCCTTTGCCTAAATAGCGCCCTTTATCACCATCGCGAAGTTCAACGGCCTCAAACGCTCCGGTAGAAGCTCCCGAGGGAACTGCAGCACGGCCCATGCACTCATCGTCGAGAACGACCTCGACTTCGAGTGTCGGGTTGCCGCGTGAATCCAAAATTTCGCGTGCGTAAACATCGATTATGTCGCTCATGCCCGTCTCTCCTCTTGTCCTTTGTTCCCCAAATGGATTTTTGCTTGTTGCCAAAACTTTTCTTGCTCTTCGACCGGACATTCATCCAGCGTTTTGTTTTCCTGCGCCGCAAATCTCTCCATATGTTGCCAACGCTCGATGAACTTACGACAGGTGGAGCGTAGCGCCATCTCCGGATCGATAGCATACTTTCGCGCAAGATTAACTACCGTAAACAGTATATCGCCTAGTTCTTCGGATGCCTCGTCCGTTCCGGGTTCCGTTTCACAAAATTCAACGATTTCCTCATCGATTTTGTCGATGACGCCTCCGACCGTCGGCCACTCAAAACCTGCATGAACCGCCTTTTTCGAAATATCGGCGGCGAGCTTTAAGGCAGACAGGGAAAAAGCGACATCGTCGAATAAGCCGGCCGGCACATCGGCGGACGCTTTTTCGCCGCGCTTTATCGCCGCCCACAACACAGCGACATCTTCCTCATTATTTATTTCGCCGATACCGTCCATTCCATGGGCGATTTCAGACGTTCCGTCGCCGAATACGTGCGGATGTCTTCGTATGATTTTTTCTTGCACCGACTCGATGACGTCGGATATATCGAATTCTTGTTCATCGGCGGCGATTCGAGCCTGCAGCACCACCTGCAAAAGCACGTCGCCGAGTTCCTCTTTGAGCGCATCGGGAGTTTTCTTCTCGATGGCATCGACCGCCTCATACGCTTCTTCGAGCATATTCGGAGCTATTGAGATATGCGTTTGTTTTGCATCCCAAGGACATCCGCCGGGAGCCCGCAAAACCGCAATGGTATCGACGAATTCCGCAAAAATGGCGCCGGGATCATCAGCGCCATTTTGATTGTTCACAGGAGACATACCCATCATTTTACTTGGTCGACAGTGTAGCGGCACTTGCACTGCCGCTTGTGGAGGCAGCAGATTTCGCTTTTTTCGCCACGGGGTCGAGAATCTCGATTTTTGCCGAAGATCTCAACTTTTTAACGAGCGTACTGTTCGCTGATTGGCGTTTGGAGGAGAGAAGCGTTTGTACAACGGTTTCTTTTGCGGCCTTGAAGCTTTCTTGCCCGGCTTTACGGGTATCGGTCACTTTGATTATGTGCCATCCGAAGGAGCTCTTCACAAGCCCCGACATTTCGCCTTTCCCGAGCTTGTCGACGGCATTTTGAAATTCAGTCGCGTATGACTGCGTCGGCCAACCGAGATCTCCGCCGTTTTGCGCACTTGCGGTATCGGTCGAATACTCCTTGGCCATGGCGGCGAAATTCGCACCTTCCTGAAGCTGCTCGAGTACTTTCTTCGCGGTCGCTTCGTCTTTGGCGGCGAATAGAATATGCGACGAACGCTTTGCCGCATCGACTTTGAACTTGGTTTTATTGCTGTTGTAATAGGCGAGCGCCTCTTTATCGGTGACAGAGGACACCGGAACGAGTTTGGCAAGAATCGCGTTCGACATGAGCTCCCACTTTACTTCAGCCTGAATCGTATCGAGCGTGTATCCGGCACTTTTCAGCGCTGCCTCGAACTGCGCATCATCGCTATAGCCCGCTTTCAAACTTGCGAGATTTTGCGCCACCACGGCATCGGTGACGGTGATATTTTGTTTCTTCGCCTCTTCCGTGAGCAACTCTTGGTCGACCAACTCATCAAGAAGTGTGGAACGAATCGTCCCTTCACTCGTGCCCGAGCCCGATTTGAAAATCGAAGGTTGTTGAATTTTGAGTTTTGCCACTTCGGCATCGAGCGCCACCGTGGTAATCGGCGTGCCGTTGACTTTCGCGGCGTTCTTGCCGGAATCCGAACACCCGACCAACACACCGGAAAGCAAGGTGACACAGAGAACGGCAACTAGCACATGTGAAGTCGGTCCGTTTTTTTGCATTAACTCTCCCTAAAGCAATTCAAAATTATACCGAATGAAATAAAACGGCGAATCGCATCGCAAAATATAATCAGTTCGAAGCATCAAATAATATAGCACCTACCAGCATGCGCGTTGCCTTTACCACACTCTCTCCATAAGGAATCTTCCATCGAAACATCTTTCGCCTATCATCGTAGAGCGCACCGATGGAACGCAATTCAGCCAAGACATTTTCGTCCGGTTTTGGCATACGCACCTGAATATGCGGTCCGACCACCGTCACCGCGTCCGCTTTGATTTCCGCACAAATCACTTTGATACGCGTCATATCGAACAAATTTTGCGTTTCGACAGGAGGTGTTCCGTGTGCATCGACCATCGCCTGGTAAAGTTTGTCGATACCTTCTTTCGTCGCCAAACCTGCAATGCGTCTGTACAAAACGACGCGCTCGAAGACATCTTCGATGTATTCCTCGGGGATAAACGCCGCTTCGGGCAAATCGACGCGAATCTCCGAAAACACCGGGGCAGCTTCGCCGCGAGCCGCGGCCACCGCCTCAGATATCATACCGGCGAACAAATCGAAACCGACGGCACTGAGCTGGCCGGATTGTTCGGCGCCGATAATCGAGCCGGCACCGCGAATTTCCAAATCCCGCATGGCGATTCTGATACCACTTCCGAGCCCGTCGTTTTCTGCTATTGCCATGAGCCTCTCGATTGCCGTTTGGCTCATTTCGACTCCCAGAGGATACAAAAAATAGGCGAAAGCATGCACATGGCTTCTGCCGACACGTCCTTTAAGCTGGTACAGCTGCGAGAGACCGAGCATGTGGGCGTTTTCGATAACGAGCGTATTCGAGTGTGGGTTATCGATTCCCGATTCGACGATGGTGGTGGCTATGAGCACGTCGATCTCATTGGCGGCGAATTGTTCCATCACTTCTTCGAGTTGGTGTTCAGACATCTGCCCGTGGGCGACGCCGATACGGGCCTCGGGAGCCGCCTTCCTCACGCGCTCGACTGCCGCCTCGATTGTTTTGACACGGTTCGAAACGTAATAGACTTGTCCGTTGCGGGAAAGTTCATTTCGAATGGCGTGTGAAACGACGTCTTCATCCCACTCTCCCACGTGCACCTTCACCGGATACCGATTCGCCGGAGGAGTGTCGATGACACTCATATCGCGCACACCGGATAGCGACATCTGCAACGTGCGCGGAATCGGCGTCGCACTCATGGCGAACACATCGATGTTCGCCCGCATGTTTTTCAACTTCTCCTTGTGTTCGACTCCGAAGCGCTGTTCCTCATCTATGATGAGGAGCCCGAGGTCGTAAGGACTGATATCTTTTGAAAGGAGGCGATGCGTACCGACCAGCACTTTGACGGTGCCTTCGGCGAACTTTTCGACGGCGACGCGCTGCTGGGCCGAAGAACGAAATCTCGAAAGTACCTCCACCTCGATCCCGAAGGGAGCGAAACGCTCCGAAAAGGTCGTGTAATGTTGCTGGGCCAAAATGGTGGTCGGACATAAAATCATCACCTGCTTGCCGTCTTGAACCGCTTTGAACGTAGCGCGAATCGCAACCTCGGTCTTACCGTAACCGACATCGCCGCACACCAGACGATCCATCGGCTTGCTCGACTCCATATCCGCCTTGACATCGGCTATCGCCTCGAGCTGGTCGGGGGTCTCCTCGTAAGGAAACAGCGCCTCCATCTCCGCCTGCCATACGGTATCCTCGCTGAATGCGTACCCTTCGACCTGGCTTCTTCTCGCGTAGAGGTCCACGAGATCGATGGCGAGCTTCTTGGCGGCTGCGCGGGCGCGGGCGGTTGCCTTCGTCCACGACTTCGTGCCGAGTCGCGTGACTTTCGGGGTGCCCCCGTCGGATCCGACGTATTTTGTGACACGATCGATCTGGTCGATCGGTGTGTAGAGCGTATCTCCACCCGCATACTGCAAATGAAGATAATCACGTTCGACGCCGTCGACGATGCGCCTGGTTACTTCTTTGAACAATGCAATGCCGTATGAAGAATGAACGATGTAATCGCCCGGCTTGAAAGGGAACGTGAGCTTGGTGATATCGATATCTTGTCGTTTCTGTATTTTTTTAACCGCACGCGGAAACGCATCACTTTGGGCTATGACGGCGATTCCGGCATCCGGCACGATGAACCCCACCACGGCATCGTGATCGATGAGCTTCACCGAACGGGCTTTGTCACCGACGGGAATCCCTTCGAACACCAGCAGCTCCCCCACGCGTTCGCGAATACGGCGATTCGGCAGACAGAGCGTCACCGAATAACCCGACTGCAGGTAATTTCGAACGGCGGTCACGAGCCGTGCATCGCTTCCGGCGACATCGGGACGTTTGGCGAGAAGAGATACGTCGGCATGCATCGTGTTGAGTGTGGACATCCATGTGAGGCGCCCGCAAGAACCGAAATTCAGTTCCGCCGGCCCCAAGAACAATCCCGACAAGAGTTGCTTTGATTCGAAAGCGTTTTTGAAATTCGCTTTCATCGCAAGAGCGTTATATTCCTCATAGGCCCGCATGGAGACATCGAAAAGGATACGCGGCTCCAAGACTGCGACGCTTGCTTGCGCAGGTAAATACTCGGCGGCCGAGCCCACCCTTTTCACGAGCAGCGGCAAATATCCTTCCATTTCATTGAAGGCGATGCGTTGTGCGATCAGGTCTCGATGGTAAGCGACCATCGGATTGAGAAACGCCGCCTTTTCGAGTGCCATGGTCGCCTCCGCGATCACCTCACCGGTGAGGGAAATCTCGCGCAGGGGATACAGCACGACGTCGCCGGTCGAGCCGAGCGTTTGGCCCGAACCCGGCACCAGTCGCTTCACCGACTCGAGCACATCTCCGAAAAACTCGACACGGACGCTTTGGGTACCGATGGCCGGATGTATATCGAGAACATCTCCGCGCAACGCGAACATTCCTTCATCCGTCGCATAGTCTGCACGGGTATAGCCCATTTCGACGAGTCGTGCCACAACTTCGAGGATATCGATTTCAAGACCGACGGAAAGCTCGAGAGGAGCGAAGAACTCGGGATGGTCGAGCGGAACGGATCTCATGAGCGCTTGCACCGACGCCACGACGACCGCCTCGCGATCGGTCGAGAGGAAATGAAGCGCCCGGACACGACGAGTGACGAGACCGAGCTTAGGCGCTTTATCTTGCCAAGGGAAATCATCGCGCAGAGCCAAGTGGGCCAGCTCATCACCGTCGAAGTACGCCGCGAGGCTTCCGAGCATGGTATCGGCGGCCTCTTCGCTTTCGGTAACGACCAAAATCGTGCGCGGGCGCATCCGAAATTGCGTGAAAATGTACGCCGCCCGAATTATCGTCGGGGTGGCGAGAGAAATATCGTTGCCGGCCGCAAGTTCATTCTCGGTCTCTTTGAATTCGGGCAAACCGCTCAAAGCGGCGACAACGGTATTGGCCAATTGCTTGTTATAACTCATACAGACCTTTCAAATGCGTACCTCTGTAATAGTATAAACTGTGCGTACGTGCGAAAGGAAAAGATGACGAACTATCCTCAACCGACCAGCCGGATAACCTCGGAAATGCGCAAACGTGCAGAGGCTGTCATTGTGCGCTTTTCCGAATACTTCCCACAAGATCCGACTCCGGCATTGCATTTCGCAAATCCCTATCAGTGCGTCGTCTCCATCTCATTGTCCGCGCAAACAACCGATGCCAACGTGAACAAGGTGACTCCGCTGTTGTTTGAAAGGTATCCCGACACAGAAAAGTTGGCTCAGGCATCTCAGGGGGATGTGGAAACCATCATTCATTCCCTCGGTTTTTATCACGACAAAGCAAAAAATATCATCGCGCTCGCACAAAAAGTCCAGTCCGACTTCGGAGGAGAGATCCCCGAGACGATGGAGGAGCTGGTCACCCTTTCGGGCGTCGGCCGAAAAACGGCAAACCTCGTACTATCGGAAAGTTTTCATGTGACGGCGGGAATCGCAGTCGACACGCATGTGTTCAGAGTTTCCCATCGACTCGGGCTTTCGAATGCCACCACTCCGGAGAAAACCGAAGGGGATTTGTGCGCGGTGTTCCCGCAAACGCAATGGCGCATGGTCAACTTCTGGATGATTAACATGGGGCGACGAATCTGTGATGCGAAAAAACCTCAATGCACCGCATGCTTTCTTTCAGACATCTGCCCGAAAAAAAGCGTCACGACCATCGGCTAAAACTCAAGACCCTTCAAGCGATCGAACAAGACATCTTTACGACCGAGAAACTCCCATGGATTGAAAATGATATCGAGAGAACCGCCATCGAGCGGACACCGTTCATCCTCTTCCAAAAGCTCACGAAACGTTTTGCCCGCGCGAGCCTGTTGAAGATCGTCCCATACTTTCATTGCATTTTCTTGAACGACGGCATAGGCGTCTTCGCGAAGCATGCCGGTATCGACAAGCACGAGTAAAACACGTGAGGAATAAATCAGCCCGCGCGTTTTGTTCAAGTTCGCGAGCATGTTTTTCGGATACAACACCATACCGTCGAGAATCCACTCGAGTTTACGCAAAATATAGTCGAGCGCAATCGTCGAGTCCGCGAGCACGACGCGTTCGGCCGACGAATGAGAAATATCACGCTCATGCCAAAGCGCCACATTGTCAAACCCGACCTGCGCATTGGCCTTTATGACACGAGAGAGCCCGCAAATACGTTCGGCGGTGATGGGATTTCGCTTATGGGGCATGGCACTCGAGCCTTTTTGTCCCTTTTTGAAGGGCTCCTCCGCCTCCAGCGTATCGGACTTCTGAAGAGCGCGCACTTCTGTTGCAATCTCTTCTGCAGAAGTCGCGATCGTCGCCAACACGCTGAGGAAAAACGCATGCCTATCGCGCGCGATGACTTGAGTGGAAAGAGGGTCGGGAGTAAGACCGAGATTCTCGCACACGTAGGCTTCGACTTTCGGGTCGATATTGCTATAGGAACCGACGGCGCCCGAAATGGCGCCCACTGCAACTTGTTTGCGGCAAAACTCGAGACGCTCGATGGCACGGTTCATCGCATGCGCCCAACGCCCGAACTTCATGCCCATCGTCATCGGCTCGGCGTGAACGCCGTGCGTACGACCGACGCACAGCATATCTTGCGTCTCAAACGCACGGCGTTGCGCAATGGCGCCGACACGCCTGACATCGTCGATGATGATGTCGATCGCCTGAGTCATTTGGTAGCAAAGCGCCGTATCGCCGAGATCGGAACTGGTCATTCCGTAATGAACCCACTTACTGGGTTCGCCGATGTGTTCCGCCATGTTGGTGAGGAAAGCGATGACATCATGATTGAGCGTCGCCTCAAGTTCATCGATACGCTCGACTTCGAACTGCGCAGTCGCTCGAATCGTCGCAGCCTCTTCGGGCGTGATATCGGCATCGGTGAGTTGTGCCTGAGCCTCACAGGCGAGCACTTCGATTTCTTTCCAAATGCCGAATTTGTTCTCTAGTTCCCAAATTTTTGCCATTTCGGGATAGGAATAACGAGGGATCATTGCCTGACCTTTCTAGCGAAGAGGGTTCACTGTCTCATAAACGACGCCGACCGCGGCACCGACATGCGTGCCGATGACCGGCCGAAGAGGAATTATTTCCACGTCTCGTCCGACGAACGGCTCGATATATTCCCTTTTGAACTTTTCGGCCGGTTCACGCTCCACTATCATGTGAATGCAAATATTTTTCAAACCACCGGCTTTTTGGATATCTTCGGCAAGTTTATCGCGCATGACTGCAAACGCCTTGGGGTATGTTCTGACTTTAGCGTAAGTCGTAGTGACCGCGTTTTCCACAGTCAGCACGGGCACGAGTTTGAGTAGGGAACCGAATAAAGCCGACGCACGTCCGATGCGACCGCCTCGCATGAGATACTCGAGGGATTGCGGAGCGAACAAGAACCGGCTTCTCGCCATGGTATCGCGCGCGGCACGTTCGCACTCATCGAGAGTGCCCCCCTGAGCAGCGCATTCAGCCGCTGACAGCACTGCATAGCCTTCTTGCATGCTGTTCGTCTCGCTGTCCACGATAGAGATTTTAGCGTGTGGTTTTTCTTTTGCAATCATCTCGGCGACCATTTTCGCCGTTTCACATGTACCGCTCATTTCGCTGGAAAGAAAGACCGCGAGAACATCGTCTCCCCCATCGATGATTTCGGAAAAAACCCTTCCGAATTCCTCGGGAGAAGGTTGTGAAGATGTGGGGAGCACGCGCATGTCCTTCAGACGTTCATAAAAAGCCGCGGAATCCATGTCGATTTCTCGGCTGCAGGTATCGCCGTCGTGAATAGAGAGTGAGACTACTCGAATGCCGTAAGTTTTCAATAATTCAGCCGGAATACAGGTAGTTGAATCAGTAACGACCGATACGCCCATAAACATCTCCCGCAGTAGGTGCTCTACGTAGCCACACATACTTATCGTTTGCCGTTGTGTCTTTATAGTATATCGCACGAACCATCGAGATCAGGACGCGCCGACTAAGTCGGAAGATCGGCGCCCTCGTCTTCGAGTTTTCGGAATGTGGCCATTTGGCGGTCCTTTTTCGACTCCTGTTTGATGAAGTACATCTTCTGGTCGGCGGCATGCATGAGTTCGCTGTAGTTCTGCCCGTCGAGCGGGTATTGCGCGATTCCTATACTGGCACGAATGGGAAGAGGGCCCCCGCCATCGCGCACTTGCAGACCACGAGCGAGCGCAGAAGATATCTGCCGAGAGATTTGCTCGGGGCTCGGGTCCGAATCCCGAAGCTCCAAGCACATCGCGAATTCATCTCCACCGACACGACCGATGACCCCGTAACCGTCCGCCGCCGTACGTAATACCACTCCAAAAAAGCGAATGACACGATCGCCGAACGCGTGCCCGTGATCGGTATTGAACATCTTGAAATCATCGATATCGATGAAAAACAGGGTCACCGTCTTGTCAGACCCTTTCGAGTCCTCCAACATCTCGTCGGTCGCATCGTTGAAGGCTCGACTATTCAAGACGCGAGAAAGATCATCCGTACGATTCTGCTCTCTAAGGCGAATCTCCTCGCGTTTGACGGCATCGATATCGGAAAAGGTTCCGAAAGCTCCGTAGTATTCTTGCGACAGATTGTAAAGCGCAACGGTACGAACCTCGAACCACGTATACTCTCCCGATGCGCTTTTGAGACGGACAGAAGCCCTGGAGTTACAATGTCGAATGAAAATATCGTCACAGAATCGCTTGAACTCGGCAACGTCGTCGGGAAACACGATTTCGAGTTTCGAGAATGTGTTCGACACGTTTTCCAGACTCGGATTGAACCCGAACCTCTGGTTGAACAACGGAGCCATCTCCATCGTGTCGGTACCGGCACTCCATTCGAATACTATATAGCGATTTTCTTCGACCATCATACGATAGCGTACCTCGCTGACCCGTAGCTCCCTCTCGCGCTCATCGATATCTTCAACCAAATCATTGAATGCTCGAGAGACCATCCCGATTTCATCGTCTTTGTCGTACTTTATTTTCGTATGTCGGTCTCCGGCGGCAATCGCGTGAATCGCCGGCAAAAAATCCTTTTCAAACGGATCGATCAATCGCCGGGCATGCATATCGGCGACAAAATTAGCCAGTATCAATATGAGGAAAATCACAAGTCCGACGATAAGCGCCGGCGTGACGACCGGTTCGTAAAGCGCGCTCGCTTTTACAAACCCCACCACCACCCACCGAGATCCGGTCGCCACCTGCGCCGCGGCAAGAAACCTGTCTTTACCTATCTCGGTGGAAAACTTCTTCGGTTCGCCCGTACCACGAACGGCTTCCCCGTAAACAATTCCTTGAAACTCCTCATTTTGTGACGATGTTCTCTGCTCCTCGGATAAAATACGTGGATTGCCGACCGCCCCGTTACCTTCGGAATCGAAAATCGCCACTGCTACCATACTGCTTTTTTGAGTCGTCATCATGAGACGTTCAAAATACCCGAGATTGAGAAAAGCGATGATTCTCCCCTTGTATTCCCCGTTCTTAAAACAAGGAGTACTGATGAACATTTCGTCATGAGCCCACGGCAGACCGGAAAAAACCTGTGATGAGACAACCGACGAAACGTACTGGTCTTCGTTATTGTATTGAACGCTCGAACTGTCTTGGGTGAAAACACATCCGACATATTGCGGAAGCGATGAGGCTCTCACTTTATTTTGTTCATCGATCACCATGAAACAGTCAAAATCGTCTGAACTTTCTTTGAAGCTTTTCAAAACATCGCCTTGCGCAGAGTCGTTCCCCTCTGCAAATGCATTTTCAACCGAAGGCGATCGAGCGAGAATTTTTTGATTCGTGATCACATCGGCAAAATACGTGTCGACGGAAAAAGCCGTCGCATCCACAAGACTGGTGGCTTTGCTGTATTCGGAACGATACACTATGCCGTACATCACCGAAGCTGCGACCGAGCCCACTATGAGCAACGGAATCAATGCAAAGGCCAAAAAGCCATATCTGATTCGATTTCTTAGCACAAACCTCTCGTCCCTCTACAGGTGCGTATCGGTATTCATGATACCAGCGGAAGCTGCATGAGCACATCTAGGGGAAGCGGTCGAGACAGCAGGTATCCCTGCCCTTTTTCGCATCCTTTGTTAATGAGCGACTGTTCTTGCGCATCGGTCATGACATCTTGCGCCATTACATGGATACCTAATTTATTTCCAAAGTCCACACTGCATTCCACAAGCATCCGTCGGCGTATGTCCAGCTCCATGGACTCATAATACCGACCTTCGATTTTTATCGCATCGAGAGGTGCGTTTGCAAAACGTACAAGAGCCTCAATTTGAGAGCCGAACTGATCGATGTATACCAAGAGACCCGCCGCTCGCAGCGTCTCAAGCGCCGGAAAAACTTGCTCCAAGATATCGACTATGCCTTCCTCGCTGAATTCGATTGCAACCGAACCCTGTTTGAGTCCATAGTGGGTGAATTTTTCAATGACATATGACACGTAACCCGGATTGAAAAGTTCGAGCGGGGATGCGTTAAACGAAAACACCAAATCTCTATCTGCGTGAGCAGCGGCATCTTTGAATACTTCGTCGACAACCCACCGACCGATTTCGAGAATATGGCCTTCGCTTTCGGCAATGGGCAGGAACTCTCTCGGCAAAAGAACGCCATACTCTGCACTGTGCCATCGCAACAACGCTTCGACCCCCGTCATCTTTTGTGTGCGCAAATCGAATTGAGGTTGATAAACCAACTGCAATTCATCATGCGCAATCGCAAAGGGAAGATTATTTTGAATGAAATTACTTTTTTCCTCACTTTTTTCCATTGCCTGACTATAAAACACAAGGCCTTTCCGGGTGGAACGAGCCTCGTCGAGCGCGCGCTTCGCGACATCGAGAAGCCCTTGTGCATCTTTCCCATTTTCCGGATTCTTATGATAAATATGTGCGCCCATATGCATGGTTACAGTGAGCACGAGCTCGTCGATTCTGATGGGCTCGTTCACCAGTTCTTCGATATCCTGAATATATTCACGGCACTCTCTCCGGGAGTGGAAGCCTGCGCAACTGATAACAAAGAAAGTTCGATCGAAAGAGGTGATAGCGCATTTGCCATCATCGAAAGAAGCGAGCTTCTCGGAGAGCGCCACCACCACTTTTCCAGCAATTCGTCGACTATATACCTGAGGAAATTTCGAAAGCGACTCTATTTCCAGTATCCCTATCACCGCTAATTCATCGGCAGCTAAACCCCTCTTGATGCACTCTATCCTCTCCAAAACGCCTCGTTCATTTTGCGGGACGGCGGCTCGAAGATTTTCTTCGGTCTCGACATCGAAAGGAAGACTTTCCGCCTCTTTCATATGTTTCCTCTCCACCTCGATGACGAGCGTCTCCACAAGGACGAACAACAGCACGGCGATTACTCCGCCGAAGATATCGAGGTAGGTAAAAATATCCTCGACATATGAGTTTGCATTTCGCGTCTGAGTGATAGCGACGATTGACCACCCATTCTGTTTCATAAGGGGGTGATACGCGACTTCATACCCCTGCGACTTAATCACGACCGAGGCGACTCCCGCTTGTTGATTGGTCAAGTCATCGACGAGCTTTTGATAATCTCTCGGAGGCGTTTCTCTTTTTACTTGCTGCAAAAAATCGACATTCCCACGGTCTTTCAAAAGAAAGCGCCTATTTTCGTCCACGACATTCACTTTGTATTCTCCGTCGGTAAGCGATGCCACCGGAGAAGATAAATATTCCGCCGTGTATTGTGAAATGAACGAGACTCCGACTATTGTGCCATTCCAATACAACGGTTGGGCTATGGTGACGATGTCTTTTCCGGAGGATGCATCGGCTATCGCCGAGTTCGATATGGTCGCATTCCCGTCTTTGGACCCCTTGAACCAATCACTGTTCGACGCGTCGAATATCGCACCGGCATAGGTGCGGGCACTGCCGTTGATATCGACGATACCCCCGCGAACGAGGTTATTCTGTTCTCCGAAATATGCCAACGCAGACATTTTCTCATTCAACGGTCGAAAAGGATCCGCAAGCTTTGCAGAGATTTGGAGCGTATTCAATTTCGATTGCATGAGCGTTATTTGATTATCGAGAGTAGAAGCGACGGACCGCGCCGTGAAATCAAGTTTTTGAACCGTGTCGTTTTCAAGCACCGTTCTAATTTCGTGACCACAAAATGCAATCCCGGCAACGGACACCAACAATACAGCAACACCGAACCCAACCAACTTGGGCACTAGATGCCGTATATCGAGTCCATGAAGCAATTTTATTTCCTCCTACCTTGTAATAATACCAAAAATACAAGGTACAAGGTAAGTACTTTCAAACACAGTTGTTACAAGAGCTCCACCATTTCAGACGATGCATGTACACTTATCTCATATATGTTTTGAATCGTTTAGGAGGAGCCATGGCTCACGTTCGCTCATTATTTTTTGAAGGTGCCGCGTCCGAATCGGAAAACAAGGCGCTTCAGGCGGTCAAGCTCGGCCGTCCCAGCAGTTTGATTTGGAACATCACCAATCGCTGCAATCTCAAATGCAATCACTGCTATATGGCCGCCGATGCCCACACGCTTCCCGACCAGCTAACCGACGCCGAATGCATAGACCTCGTGAAGCGTATGAGCGAGGCGAAGGTCCCGGTCGCGTTTTTGAGCGGCGGCGAGCCGATGATGCGCGAAAACTTTTGGGAGATTCTCGAGGCGGTCGCAGCCACCGGTGTCCGTCCCACCATTTCGACGAACTGTACCTTCATCGACGAGAAAAGCGCCAAACGACTCAAGGAAAACGGGGTACGTTGGGTGGCGACTTCGATGTACGGTCCGGAAAAATTCCATGATGACATGGTCGGCGTGCCGGGAACGCACGCAAGAGTAATGAGCGCCATCAAGACTCTTCGGAAAAACGATGTCGGCGTCGTACTCAAGACCGCGCTCACCAAGGAAACATGGAACTATATTTTCGATATCATCCAGATGTGCAAAGATCTCGATTGCGGCATGATTTACATCTGTGACCTCATCACGTCGGGGCGTTCGGAGGGCGAAGAGGACATGCGTGTGACCACTGAACAGTGGCGCGAATTGTGCGATTTCATCGTCGAAGACATCCAAAAGCCCGGCAACGATTTGGATTATGACATCGGCGCCATCCCCTCGGTCATCCCCTACATCGCGGAAAAATTCATCGAACAAGGAATCGATGTCCATAAGGGACTCGAACGTCTCCAAATCTTCTCCGCGTGCCCCGTCGGAAAAGGACATATGACCATCAATTCCGAGGGCGGAGTCATGGCCTGTCAGTTCGCCCAAGATTGGACCGTTGGAAATATCCGAGAGATTTCTTTTGCCGAAGCGACCTCTCGCCTCTTTGAAATCGATACCCAAGAATCCAAGGGGCAGTGCGCCCCCGAGAAGTGCGAATACAGTCGCATCTGCCGCGGCTGCCGCGTCAAGGCCTGGCAGCGCACAGGCGACACCATGGAAGAAGATATATCGTGCATACTTCACCCAAGCGAACGTAAAATACCGACCGCCTATTCAGACAAGGCGATTCCTTGCCAGGGAAGTTGCAGTTAAGCTCAATCTATTTTGAGATATTCAGGAAAAGCCTCACGCCGACACGGAAGAAGACACCGGCTGAGGCTTTTCTTTACGAGCAAATCGATGTTTCGACACGAAATAATACGTCATCAAAGAGACTGCCAATAAGAATCCGAGGGCACCGATAATCCACAGACGCCAGTCTTTTGTAAGCGATTGGGGCAATGCGTCCCACATCGCTTTCATCATCGCCTGCGTTGTGGTCGCAATCCGTCCAGCGATGCCGGCGCTCGCTTTCGCAGAGGCGCTCGCACCGCCGCCGGAAGAATCCGAACTGCTCTCGTTCTTTGTGCTCGATGCGCTCGTACCGACGCCGAAAGAATCCGAAATGCTATCTTTCTTTGTGCTCGATGCGCTCGCACCGGCGGATGCCCCTGAACTGCTATCTTTCTTTGTGCTCGATGCGCTCGCACCGCCGCCGGAAGAATCCGAACTGCTATCTTTCTTTGTGCTCGATGCGCTCGCACCGGCGGATGCCCCTGAACTGTTTTCAGCAACATCGTTTCGACCGAAGCTCGATTGGACGGTAACCCCCGTGCCGATGAGACCTGCGTTGTCTTCGGCGGTCACGGTCACCGCATATGTTCCGTCTTCCACATCCGTCGCCGTGTAATTCGCGCCCATGACGAATATTTCGCGCGTTCCCGAAAATCCCGAGTCTTTCCGAACAATACGAATATGGTAGCCTTTCACGCCCGATACCGCATCGCCCGAACTTTGCCATGAAATCTTCAAATTTTTCTGAGAGGAATCGGATACCGCAGGTTCGACGCTCGCCTTTACGATACTTACTCGACTGGGCGGGGTGTGATCGATATTGAGCGTAAAACTTGTTTCTATTGAATCGTTACCGTACATGTCCGTCGCTGAAATCACGACTTTCCCGCTGCCCTCATCGATAAAAGCAAGCGGAATCGCACCGTAAGAAGTCTGAGTCGCTTCCGTTGTCTCGAGCGAGCCCGCAAGCGTCGTATTTTTCAATGTGACCGCAGGAGCCGACGACTCGATCGACACAATCATACGAACACCTGCATCCGAAGTGATCCATTTACCGAGCGCGACATCGTTTGCCACATTCGAATCGTCGAACTTACAAGTAAGAATCGGTGCGGGAAGCCCCACTGCAACCGGCATCGTCTGCGTCGTGGAGCGATTTCCCGCAAAATCGACCGCCGTGATACCGAGCACATATCGTCCCGCCTTCAGGCCGGTCACGACGCCGTTGGGGCCGTCGAATTCTTTGCTGAAGGTTGCCGCGGTCTCATCACCTTCGGGAGTGACCGTGACTTCATAGCTTTTTATGCCTGAAACTGCATCCGTCGACTCACCGAAAGCACATGAAAATCCATCACTCGCAGGCTCGCTGAAAACGACTTTTCCCGGCATGCTCGGGGGTGTGAAATCAATCCAAACCTCTTGCGCCTGAAGCGTTTCGACTTGTCGATCACTCGTCGATTGATAATAGAGCGAATGTTTGCCTTCGGAGTTGAACGCAATCGGTGTCACATAGTTCGAATCGTTGCCGTCGTCGAGACGATATGTCGTCGTCGTCGCCCATGACGGTGTCTGAAGCGTCACCGTCGTCGGCTGTGCTATCCACGTGGAGAATCCGTCACCCGAAGACAACGTCGCAGAAGTGATGTCACTTTCTTCGAGTGTGGTCATAAACCCGGTGCTTTTAGATGAATCACTCGCCGCGGAGGAGGATGCCTCGGCGGATGCGACCGAAGAGGCCGCATCGGATTGCGTAGCCTCCGCAGAACGCGCGACTCCGAGGAGATCGTCTTTCTGTTGATTCTCCGGCACGATATCGCGCACTGAGTAAACGACGACGAACAGCAGAGCCAATATGGCCGCGGCGATTAAGAATGAAAATGTCTTTTTGCGCTTCATGACCTCATTGTACGCACAAGAAAAGGGACCCTTAAATTACCGGGACGCTTTGTCATCGTTTGGTTGCTCAAATTCACCGAATCTTTACGAATGTCGAAAAGCATTCGTAAGTTCTGACTAGAACGGGCGATATTTTTATCTGCCCATACCCGCATGACCTTTCTTGCGATCTTTCTCGTTGAGAAGTCGCTTGCGCAGACGAATGCTCTTCGGTGTTACTTCGACAAGCTCGCCATCTTCAATATATTCGAGCGCCTCTTCCAAAGTGAAGGTCATCGGAGGCTCGAGAATGATTCCTTTATCGGCCGAGGAGGTACGCATGTTGGTCAGTTGCTTTGCCTTCGCTACGTTTACGACCATATCGCCGGACTTCGAGTGCTCGCCGACGATCATCCCTTCATAACAGACATCGCCCGGTTTTACGAACATCGAACCGCGCTGTTGAAGAGAATCGAGCGCATAGGCAACGGCCTTTTCATTCGACATGGCGATGAGGGAGCCGTTCATACGACCGCTGAGATCTCCTCGGTACGAACCGTACTCTGCAAAATGGTGGAACAGAGTCGCCTCACCGCGCGTGGCGTTGAGAATACGGGTTCGCAACCCCATGACGCCTCGGGAAGCGATTTTAAACTCGAGGTGAACCTGATTATCACGCTGCACCATATCCAACATCTCGCCACCCTTCGCACCGAAAATCTCGATGACTTTACCGGCCAAATCGCTCGGTACATCGACGACGGCGAGCTCAATCGGTTCGATCTTCTTGCCGTGTTCATCCTGTTTGATGATGACGCGAGGACGTCCGACCTGAAATTCATAACCTTCGCGGCGCATGGTCTCCATTAAAACGGTGATATGCAAAACGCCGCGTCCGGCGACTTCCATGCCGGTTTTGTCTTCGGTCTCCGTGATACGCATGGAGATGTTGGATTCGGCCTCGTGCATGAGACGCTCTTTTATCTGACGACCTCCGACAATCGAACCTTCTTGTCCGACAAGGGGGCTTGTCGAGGGCTCGAAGACGACCGACATCGTCGGCTCTTCGACATGAATCGGGTCGAGCTGAATCGGATGCTCACTCGAAGTGAACATATCACCGATGTCGATTCCCTCGACTCCGACGACGGCGACGATATCGCCGGCATGTGCCTCTTCCGCCTCGACGCGGCCGAGCGCTTCGAAGGTGTAGAGTTTCTTCACATTTCCGTCATAGCGGGTACCGTCATTTTTGATGACGAGCACTTTTTCGCCGTCGTGAATCGTGCCGGAGAACAAACGTCCGATTCCGATACGTCCGACATAACTCGAATAATCGATTTTGCACACCTGCAAAGCGAGCGGACCGTTGATATCGACATCCGGTGCCGGGATGTACTCGAGAATCGCATCGAGCAAAGGAACCATATCCATATTGCCGTCGTCGGGTTCGACGCGCGAATACCCGTTGACCGCACTTGTGTAAATCACGGGAAAATCAAGTTGTGAATCGTTAGCGCCGAGTTCGAGCATGAGCTCGAACACCTCGTCGAGAACTTCATGGGGACGAGCACCCGGCCTATCGATTTTGTTAATGACGACCATCGGCTTGAGTTTGTTCTCAAGAGCCTTTTTCAGCACGAACCGTGTTTGTGGCATCGGTCCGTCGAATGCATCCACGATGAGGAGACAGCCGTCGGCCATCTTCAATACACGCTCGACTTCTCCCCCGAAATCCGCGTGACCCGGGGTATCGATGACATTTATCTTTACGTCTTTGTAGCGAATCGAAAAGTTCTTCGCGAGGATAGTGATACCGCGCTCGCGCTCTTGGTCGTTGGAGTCGAGCACACGTTCAGCCACTTCTTGGTTCTCGCGAAATACGTGCGTGGCCTGCAGCAGACGGTCGACCAGCGTTGTTTTTCCGTGGTCGACGTGCGCGATGATTGCAATATTTCTGATGTCGTTTTGCTTCATAAAAAACTAGTACCTTCTCACCGATAGGGAAAAATAAGATGCGCATCACATCTGCGCAAATTTCACGGACATACCATCATACTCGACTTTGAGTAAAAACTTAAATCGGGCTCGATATTACGTGTTAAGGCTTAAACACGGCTGCCGCCCGTGAACGCGATGTCACCGATGGCGTTTATCGTGATGGTCGAAGATGCGGCGTATGCCGAGCGAGGGCCGGCAACCATACATGTATGATTCTCGCCTTCAGAAATACGGTAGGATAGACTTATCTGGTACCCGATTGAAAGTTACTTATGAACATCATTGAATATTATTTATCAATTACATTTTTATCAGTCTGCGGGCTCTTCTTCTCGCTTTTCCCCGTTGACGAACAAAAGGTCGTCTTTGCCTCGGCGCGTGATAACAAGCCGACGGGCAACTTGGCGGCGCTGCTGACCGCCTATAAAAAGCGCTACCCCGACGGCAAAAACGTCATTCTGTTTCGCACCTATTCGTACGGACTGTGGGGAAAAATCTCGTATCTTTTCTCGCTGGTCAAAACGACGTATCACCTTAAAACCGCGCACTACTTTTTTATCGATAACGCGCTCTTCCCTGTTCACGTAATCCCCCATAGAAAGAAGACGAAGGTCATCCAGGTCTGGCACGCGACCGGCGCGCTCAAGAAGTTCGGGCTCGACACGCCCGTCGAAGAACGCAAGGTTGAGAACAGATTCCTGCACAGGGGCTATGACTTCGTCATTGCCGACTCGGAACCTACACGCCAGGCTTATGCCACGGCGTTTGGAATAAGCGAAGACAGGATTCTTGGTCTCGGCAGCCCTCGGACGGACACATTGCTCGCGCCCGATGCGCGACAGAAGGCACGCACGCTCTTATTGACCGAACACCCTGGATTGGCAGGAAAGATCTTATTGCTCTTCGCACCGACTTTTCGCGGATTCAGCGCGGATAAGTCTGCAGCTCAGACATTTAATGTCGAAAGTCTGAAGAATGCTCTCGGTTCAAATTACGCCGTCGTATACAAGCCGCACACCGTGATAAAGGAATCACCCGATACACATTTTGATGCCGTACTCTCATCTAAAAATGATTTAAACGTGTATCTTCCCGCGTTTGACGGACTAATCACCGACTACAGCTCGGTGCTGTTTGAAGCGGCGCTCCTCGGCATGCCGCTCTTCAAGATTTGCGGAGATCTGAAAGACTACCTTAAGCAGAACGGATTCTACATCGATTACCTGCGCGATATTCCCGGCGCCAATTGCCGCACCACCGACGAGCTGAGCGATGCCATCAAAGAGACGCATATCAATACAAGAATGCCCGAACTGGCACAGACAGAATACCGCGCATTCGCTGCGCGCTTTTGCACTTATTCAAAGGGGCATACATGCGAAGCGATTCTCAGTGAGTTTCCTCTCGCCGACGGTGAGAGGAAACAAAGCACGTAAAGCGTCTGGCATTCCTATCTTTCCAATATCTCGTCGACAAAACGTGTGGTACTGTGTCCGTCACACGCACTTAAAAACTTTTGGATGAACCCCCCCATATTGAGAGCGAAATCAAAAGAAGGGTTCAGAATCGCTTCGGCAAGCCCTTCTTGCGAAGTGACAACTGGCCCATAACAGTATGTTGAAAAATTATAGAAGAAGTCTCGCTTGCGCGTGTATTCCTCCCTATCGGGAGTATAAAAAATCACCGGCTTGTTTAAGAGCGCATATTCAAATATCACCGAAGAGTAATCCGTTATAAGCACGTCGGCCATAAAGAGCAGATCGTTGATCTCCCGAATTTCCGACATATCGATTATCCTGTGCTCATTTTCTTGCTGAATGTGTACATCCTGTTTGATAAAGGGGTGGAACTTGATCACGATGACGTAGTCAGAACCGAGAGCCTGTGCCAAAGCGTTGAAATCAATGAACCCGTTCGGATAGTAAGCCGAGTTAACATCGTTTCCCCGATATGTCGGCGCGAACAACACGGTTTTCCGGCCGTCTTTTATGCCACACTTTTGGCGCAGTTCATCACGCTTTCGCTGTTTGTACTTCTCATCAAAGAATATGTCGGTACGAGGAACCCCGATTGGATGTATACGCTGACGGTCAATGCCGAACGCCTCGGCGAAATTGTCGACAACACCCTCTGAGCTCACAATGACATCGGTGTAATTGCGATGTGTCAGCGAGCCTCTGATGGTGGAGCCCTCATGCTCCATACGGGCAAATCCCATGCGCTTAAAAGCGCCGGCTGAATGCCACACCTGGATGAATTTGCTCTGAGGATTAAGCGGCAACGTATACATATACCGGACAAAATCGTCAACGATCACATAGTGGGCATGCGCCACTTGCCGCATGACGTTTTCCATGTCCCGATGGTCGCTTTTGAGAAGGACTGTCGCCTTGAGCGATGTGCTTTTAAGCGCCTTGTTGATGAAGCGAAAATTGCCGTCGAGCTCGTCACGCGTTTGCGAAAGAAAAACAACCTTGTTTTCCCGAATACCGTCTTTCGAGAACTTTCGATAACACGCGATGTTACGGCGGTTCTCGAAGCGCTGTAACTGACGGAAAATCGCCGGCGGACAGAGCCGTTTGAGCTTTTCTATGAAGACAGGCTTATTCATGCAACGCCTTGTAGATAAGATCGACCACGGCTTGCGTTGATTTACCATCACGGCGATCAAAGAACATCTCTGCAAACGGCTTGATCTTCTCAACGGCAAAATCCTTATTCTTGATGGCCGTCACGATGTCGTGTTGTTTCGTCACCAATTTGCCCGGCGCGTAAATATCCAGATCAAAGTAGAAGTCACGTTCGCGAACGTACTTCACGTAATCGAAAACATAGAAAATCATCGGGATTTCAAGCAGCGACGCCTCGAAAACCAGCGACGAATAGTCGGAGATAATGAGGTCGACGACAAACAGAAGGTCATTGATTTCAGTACTGTCAGAAAAATCGTAGACGCGATCTTTATACTCGTCGGACACGGGATGCTTCTCCGTGACAAAGGGATGATGTTTTATCAAGAGCACGTATTCGTCGTCGAGCTGCGACAAAATACTGCCGACGTCGAATTTTTTGAAAGGATAGTAAGCGTCCTCTTTGAGCATGCCCCGAAATGTCGGTGCGAACATGATGAGTTTCTTATCTTTAAGCTCAGGATAATTTCCATAAAAATTCTTCCTGGTATTAGCCGCATATTCCTCATCGAAGAAGACATCCGTGCGCGGGATACCCGTCGGGACGACCACCTTATCGTCAACGCCGAAACCTTCAGAGTGGCACTTGATGCAGTACGAGGAGCTTACCGTGGCATAGTCATAGCTACGATGGTTTCGCGTATCATCAGGCGATCCTTTCGGCTTTCCAGTGCGGGAAAAACCGAAGGTCTTCAACGCGCCGGCTGCGTGCCAAAGTTGCACGAGCCGTGTCGACTTTCGCAGGTCAATATAATGAATTTGAGGAGTAAACTCATCAATTAAAATCACCTTGCTGGTCGCGCAGATATAACAGAACTGAATGATTTTATAAGGATTGCGCATCGAAGTGTTTTTATTAAAGAACGAGACCATCTTAAGCGACGGATCTTTTTCCAGGTATTTGTGCACGAAGGCAAAGTTTCCCGAGAGCTCGCTCCGACGGTACGAAATGTACGCGATTTGATTTTTGTTCACGGGAAATATCCTGCATACCGTGAATATTCCCATATATATAATGCGCCAGAGCTGATTGAGTTTAATCTTGCTATTCGAGAATGAAGCGAACCTCTGATTGCAATGGCCCACAAGTCTCCGAATTTTATTGTCATTCTTAATCGAGGACGAAAGCTCTCCGACACCGACAAACGAAAGCAAGGCCTCCAAAAAGAACCATGGCAAGAGTAAAATACCGAGAACGGTTCCCACCAGATTGTAGGCGAACGTCAAGACAGCCCGAATCGACTTCATTATTCCTTTATTGCGACGCTTGGTCGAGGGGCGTATAAGAATCGCGTTGTCTTTAATCTTGCACTCGAAATTGTTTCTGTCGCATCTGAACTCAACGTTTTCAAAGGTTAAAGGAATTTTCTCATCGTAGACATCTCCCAGCCAAAAGTTGAAAAAGAGTCGCGTGGGAAGATTGTCTTTCCTGGTTTTCCAAAATATCTGAGTGAGATTGTAGGTATAGGTTCCATAAAACGTGCAGCGCCCTGGATAGTTGACAATCGAACTAAAGGGAAACGGAATACGCCGCGTTTCTTTTCCATTATCAAAATATAATACGAGTTTTGGCTTAGGCAGACGTTCGGATATGGACGCCATGTCATTGACGATGCCTTGAATTGCGAGCTCCAACGTGTTGCCCACAATAGATATTTTTTCTATACGGATTTCGTATTTCACCCAAAAACTCCTTGAAGACTAAATGATGGATTCTCGCAGTTTATTAATCGCAGCGTGCCTGTCCATATCACCAAAAACGCTCGACGTGCCGGCAACGAAAATATCGGCACCGCGTTCACGCAGTAACTTTGCATTTTCGAAGCTGATATTTCCATCGACCTCGATCTCGATATCCGGATGTCCCTTCTCAATCAAATACTTTTTGAGCCGAGCGACTTTGTCTATGCTCCCGGGCACGATCTGTTGCCCGGCGAATCCCGGATTGACCGTCATGGCGGCGACGATATCGATGAAGTCCAATATTTCGTCCAAAACGAATATGGGGGTTCCGGGGTTGAGCGCGATTCCCGGCTTCGCGCCGGTCGCCTGAATCGCTTCGAGTGCCTTGATGATATGTCGCGTACTTTCGTAATGGACGATGACGCAATCGCCCGGACCGAAGTTGAACCAACCGATCTTTTCTTCCGGATCGGTGATCATAAGATGAAAATCCATGGGAATGTTCGAGATTTCCCGGATTTTCTTTATGTGATCCATGCCGAGGGCGAAATTCGGAACGAAATGCCCGTCCATGACATCCATGTGAAGATATTCGACATTCTCACTTTCGAGTATGTCGAGGGTCTCGACGAGGTTGCTGATATCGGCGCACATGATCGAGGCGGAGATTTCTCCCGGTTTTTTCGCAGATTCACTCATTGATAAACATCACCTTTACCGTGAACTCGTTTCTGTCGGTAATCGCATCGAATGCCGCTTTATGTTGCTCGAGGCTGAATCTATGGGTGATGAGCTTCGCCAGATCGACATCGTCTCGAGCAATGAATTCCAAAGCATCTTTCCAGTCGTTGGTCTGTGAATTATAACTCGAATTCCACACACCGGTGAGAGTGAGCTCGTTGCGAAGAATCTTCCAGTATGCATTGCGCTCGATGCTCATATCTCCATGAGGATTTCCCACAACGATGATATGTCCCATCTTCTTTGTAACCGACAAAGAAGTTTCAAGAGAAGAATCGCTTCCGACGCATTCGAATACGATATCGGCCCCGCGCTGCGAGGTAATCTCGCGGACGCCGTCAACGACATCCTCCGCTTTAGCATTTATCGCTTTCGAAATGCCGAGAGAACGAACGAACTCCATCTTGCGTTCGCTTGTACCGACGACGACGACTTCCTTCGCCCCGAGTTGCTTGGCCCGCAACGCGATGATGATGCCGATTGTTCCGCTTCCTATAACCACGACCGTGCTCTCGGAGTCAACCTTCGCCTTAGCGACCGCATGCAACGCGACGGCAGTCGGTTCGCACAACGCAGCTTCATCGAAAGAGAGACTATCGGGGAAAATAACCGTATTCCAAAGAGGAACGGCGAGATACTCGGCGAATGCGCCATCGCACCGTGAACCGAAATAACTGTAGTCGAAACAATGCACGTAGCGCTCATCCCGGCAAGAAGGACACACTTTGCAAGGGAGCAACGGAAATACGGCGGCACGTTTCCCGATATACCCACTGTCGACGCCCGCTCCCACCGCGACTATCTCTCCGGCGAACTCATGACCCGGAATTGTGGGAAAATGATACGTTCCCGTCTTCAAGACACGGTCGATATCACTGCTGCAGATACCGCAGGCTCTGATTTTGAGAAGAACTTCGCCCTCGCCGGCAACAGGAGTCTCGACCTCTTTATAGACGAGTTTACCGATATCTTCCAAGACACAAGCTTTCACAAGTAAGCCTCCTCCAGCAATAGACCCCTCGCGACGATTAAATCTTCGGGGGTGGTCAATTTGATGTTGTTGCGGTCACCGGGAATGATGTGGACGGGAATTCCCTTCAGCATACATATTTGCGCGGTTCCAGTAATAATCGCACACTCCTCGTCGGTGAGACTCTCGAGTGATTCTTTCAGTACGTGCAGCTTAAAGCTGTCGGGCGCTTGACCGTGAAAAAGTTTGCTGCGGTCCGGCATCGACTCGACGACTTCTCCGTCGTTAATCCAAAGCATCGTATCGGTGGCGGGCACGGCGGCCACCACCGCAGAATACTCTTTCGCACCGTCGATACTGGCTTCGAGCACTTCTTTGGTGATGAAAGGACGGACGGCATCGTGCAAAACGATGATGTCGTCGTCACTGAGAGGATGACTCTCAACGGCGGCATAGACGGAGTTCGATATGGAATCGAGACGTTCGTTACCGCCCTCGATGACGGTGATGCGGTCACGACAGGGAATATAGGCATCTATCATGTCTTCGAGGTAGGAGACCCAACTGGAGTGGACTGCAATGAAGAGCTTGTCGAACCTTTCGACCTCGAGCATCTTATTAATCGTGAGAATGATAGTCGGCGTCCCATTGAGCTTGATGAATTGCTTCGGTAGGTTACGACTGCGCATGCGCTTGCCTGTTCCTCCGGCTAATACAACACCATATATCACGCGCAATTCCTCCGAATACTTTTGTAATCCAACAACGGCTGATTATACTATAAAGCTCAGCCGCCCATATCTGAATGTGGGTGTTCAGTTCTTGGCGATGTCTGCGAGCTTAATGCTCTCCAGATACTTCATGGTCATCGAATCGAGCTCGCGCCAAATATCATGGATGGGACAGGTCCCCCTACGGGGGCACCAATCGGCCTCGCGTGTGCAGGGCGAACATTCGGGCTTGCCCTGCGTGGATTTTACGATATCCAACAGTGTGATTTCGCTCGTCGACTTCGCGAGAATCGCGCCGCCGCGTGCACCTCTGATCACTTTGACCAGCCCCGCATCGGCTAAATCGCGCTGTATCGCACGTGCGAATTGATAGGGAACATCATCGGCATCCGACAGTACCTTAACGCTCAAAGGACTGCCGAGATCGGTAGCCAGACGAGTCATCATCCTAATCGCGTAATCCGTGCGCCTCTTAACCTCCATGATGCCCCGACCTCTCTCCCGCACGACGTTTATATATAAATTTGCCGGTAATACCGACAAGCGGTCAGTATAGCGCTAAATGTGATGTTCACACTAGCATTGAGCATGGTTTACCACCGAGCGCAAGCAGTATGACGATGACGGGAATCAGCCACGCCCGATTCTTTTTGAAGAACCCTTTCCTAGCCGATTTCTTGGCAAGCTTGTCATCTGAGGCAGACTCTGCGTCACCCGGATAATCTTGAACTTCCAACTCGTTCCCTGAATCCATGTAAGTGCTCCTCCTTAGGTAAGTGCCTCCACTATCCCTCAGTGCCGAAGTGAAAACGTCATACCAGAGGAGTATATTTTTAATCAACCGAAACAATCATTCCCGTTCGGCGAGAAGTCGACCTCCCGACAAACGCATGAACGATTACTCACTCATTTGCATACCCATCGTCGAAGCGAACGCGTTATCGATGGCTGCAATCAAATCGTCCACGTGCTCGAGACCGATTGAAAGCCTGATGGTGCTCGGCGTGATTCCCTGCTCGGCGAGCTCTTCGGGAGTACCCTGCGAGTGAGTCGTCGAATACGGATGGATCACAAGGGATTTCGCATCGGCCACGTTGGCGAGTAGCGAAAAAATATCCAAGTTGTCGATGAACTTTTTGGCCGCTTCTTCTCCACCCTTGATTTCAAAAGTGAATATCGAAGCCGCGCCGTTGGGGAAATAACGGTCGTACAATGCCTTGTGAGGATTTCCTTCAAGGCTCGGATGGTTGACTTTTTCGACAAGCGGATGATTGACGAGATGGTCGAGAATGGCAATCGTGTTCTGTACATGGCGCTCGACACGGATCGAAAGTGTCTCGAGACCTTGCAAGAAGAGGAATGCGTGAAGCGGAGCAATGGTTGCGCCGGTATCGCGCAGCAAAGTCGCACGAATTTTCGTGACGAATGCCGCCGATCCTGCGGCCTCGTAGAAAGAGATGCCGTGATAACTTGGATCGGGCTCGGTCAGCGACGGGAACTTACCGCTGGCAGACCAGTCGAATTTGCCGCTCTCGACGATGACTCCTCCGATTGCTGTACCGTGCCCGCCGATGAATTTGGTCGCCGAGTGCACGACGATATCTGCTCCGTGCTCGAACGGACGGATCAAATAGGGCGTGCCGAACGTGTTGTCGACGACGAGCGGAATACCGTGGGCATGAGCGACCGCCGCGACCGCTTCGATGTCGACGAGTGTCGCATTGGGGTTACCGATGGTCTCGACGAAGAGTGCCTTCGTCTTATCATCGATTGCATCTTCAAAAGCCGAGATGTCGTCGGAATCGACGAACTTCGTGACGATGCCGTAATCGGGTAGCGTGTGCTCGAACAGGTTGAATGTACCGCCGTAGATGGTTTTAGCCGAAACGATGTTGTCTCCGGCATGAGCCAGGTTCAATACCGCATAAGTGACGGCGGCGGCTCCTGAAGCTACGGCCAAGGCGGCCGAGCCCCCCTCAAGCGCTGCAATTCTACGCTCGAAGACATCTTGCGTCGGGTTGGTGAGGCGACCGTAAATGTTACCTGCATCGGCGAGACCGAACCGCGCCTCCGCTTGGGCGGAATCCTTGAACACATACGCCGCAGTCTGATAAATCGGCACCGCACGAGATCCGGTCGCCGAGTCCGGCTCCTCTTGTCCTACATGGAGCTGGAGTGTTTCGAAATGATATTTCTTGTCAGTCATACTATTCCTATCCTATGAATTGAGGAGAAGAGAGATACCTGTCTCCTGTATCCGGGAATACGACCACGATCGTCTTGCCGAAGTTCTCGGGGCGCTTCGACAGCTCGATTGACGCATAAACGGCCGCGCCGGCAGATATTCCCACGAGAATGCCCTCATTATGAGCGACCAACTGAGCGCCGGAAAAAGCGTCGTCGTTTTCCACACTGATAATTTCATCGTAAATTTCCGTATCCAAAACCTTAGGTACAAAACCTGCGCCGATTCCTTGAATCTTATGGGGTCCCGCGTGTCCCTCGGAAAGCACCGGAGACGCCGCGGGCTCAACCGCCACAACCTTTGCATCCGGGTTCTTGCTCTTCAAATACTGTCCGACACCGGTAAGCGTTCCTCCGGTTCCGACACCGGCTACGAATATATCCACTTTGCCCTCTGCATCTTCCCAAATTTCAGGACCGGTAGTCGCAAAGTGAGCTTGAGGGTTGGACGGGTTGTCGAACTGCGCAGGAGTGTAGCTGTCCGGCGTAGCTTCTTGGAGCTCTTTCGCCTTGGCGATTGCGCCCTTCATTCCGGCAGCTCCGTCAGTCAGTACGATTTCGGCACCATACGCCTTCAACAAGTTCCTACGCTCGACGCTCATCGTCTCGGGCATAGTCAATATCGCGCGATAACCTTTTGAGGCCGCCACAGCCGCAAGACCGATTCCGGTGTTTCCACTGGTAGGCTCGATGATGACTGCGCCTGGTTTAAGGACGCCTTGGGCTTCGGCGTCCTCGATCATGGACTTTGCGATACGGTCTTTTACGCTACCTGCAGGATTGAAATACTCCAGTTTCGCCAAGATAGTAGCTTTGAGATCGAGCTTCTTCTCGATATTGGTAAGCTCCAAAAGCGGAGTCTTGCCAACCAGCTCTGTAAAACTCTTGTAAACGGTCATCGCTTCCTCCTAAAAATTATTAACATATATCTCCTATATGTTTACTATGAAATAAAGATAGATAACGTGACTCCTTCTGTCAAGCGATATTTTCAAATAATTTATAAAAACCGCAAACATTACGAAAACGTGACTATATGGAGAAATCCCACGCACCGTCGGGCTTCGCCTGATCGGCAAGTTGCTGAAGGGAGACGGAATCGACATAATCGGAGACCACCTTGTCGAGGCCCTCCCAAAATTTGATTGTTTGACAAACAGGATAACGTTCACACTGATTCTCCGGAGTATCGAGACACGCGACAGGTGCCAAACTTCCCTCGATAACACGTAAGATGTCTCCCGCACTATATTCTTCGGGAGTCCTCGCCAATTTATATCCGCCGTGAGGACCGCGAGCGCTGAGCAAATAACCCGTCTTGCTCAAAGGACTGACAATCTGCTCGAGATATTTCACGGAAATACCCTGTCGCTTCGAAATATCCTTGAGGGCGATCCAATCACCGCTATCATGATTGGCGAGATCGATCATCAAGCGCAGAGCATAACGACCTTTTGTTGATACTTTCATTTCCTACCTCTTCTATATGAAAATTTTATTTATTCCATAATAGCACGGAGGGAAATTATGCGAAATTCATGTTCAATCGGTCGTTCTTGTCTCGAGATTGTCGGCGTCGGTGAGCAGCTCGACTACTTCGGGGGCTTCTTCGTCGGGGAAATACCGCTTCCTGAACGCGAGCGCAACGTTCACTAGGCCGATGAGTACGGGAACCTCCACGAGCGGACCGATGACGGCAGCGAAAGCGGCTCCGCTGTTGATGCCGAAGACGGCGACGCAGACGGCAATGGCGAGCTCGAAGTTATTCGATGCGGCCGTGAATGAAAGCGTCGTCACCTTTTCGTAAGAGAGTCCGGATTTTCTAGCTATGAAGAACACACCGAAAAACATGATGGCGAAATAAAGCAGGAGCGGTATCGCGATTTTCACGACGTCGAGCGGGATCTGGAGGATCAGCTTCCCCTTCAAAGAGAACATGACGAAGATGGTGAAGAGCAGCGCCACGAGCGAGACGGGGCCGACCTTCGGCACGAACACCGTCTCGAACCAGCGAGTTCCCTTGAGTTTGATCAAACCGAACCGCGAGACAACACCCAGTGCGAAAGGAATGCCGAGGTATATCGCGACCGTCGTGGCGATCCTCCCCATCGAAACGTGGACGATCGTTCCCTGAAGTCCGAAAAGCGGAGGCAAAACCGTCACGAATAAGTATGCATAGACGCTGAAGAACAACACCTGCATGATGCTGTTCACAGCCACGAGACCTGCCGCGAACTCCGTATCCCCTTTCGCGAGTCCGTTCCAGATGATCACCATCGCGATGCAGGGTGAAATACCGATGATTATGAGACCCGTCATATAGTGCGGATTCGAGCGCATGGTCGTTATGGCGAGGAGGAACATGACGCTCGGCGCGACGATCCAGTTCATAACCATAGCGAGTCCGAGGGCCTTCTTGTCGCCCATCGCCTTCGGAAGATCCTCGTAATGTACCTTCACAAGTGCCGGATACATCATCGCGATCAATCCGATGGCGAGAGGTATGTTGGTGGTACCGACCGCGAATCTACCGATGAAGTCGGGAATCGCCTTGAAATACGCGCCGACTCCGACTCCGACTCCCATAGCGAGGAAGATCCAGATCGTCAAATACCGATCGAGGAATGAAAGTCTTTTCATTACGTGATTCGCCATCACCATCCACCTTTCGAAATCCGTGTCTTCAAATCGAGTACTTTCCTGTGAATCGACTCGGCCACAGCGGCAAAAGCCTCGTCGCCTTTTCCGGTGGGATCGTCCAGATCCCAGTCCTCGCGATGCGAGCAAGGCAATGACGGACATCGCACCCCGCATCCCATCGTCACCACGATATCGACCGGGGGTATCTCCGCAAGTGTTTTCGGACGCTGCGACTCGTCGATGTCGATTCCGTAAAGACGTTTCACCGTCCTTGCCGCATCCCCATCGATTGATTCCTTTATCTCGGTTCCTGCCGAGAAGCTCTCGAAAACGTCGTCCGCCAGGTGCGCGGCGATCGCTTCGGCTATTTGGCTGCGGCATGAGTTATGCGTACAGACGAACGCGACTTTCGGTAATTTCTCCATTACAGCTCCAACAATTTTTCGCCTTTGATTTCATCGGGACTCCATGCGATCACGGCAAAATTACCGTCCGTGTGCCGCGCGACCTCATCGATCCACTCGATCTCATGCTGTGCTTTCGCCGAAAGAAGCGCATTCGTCGAATTCGCAAGATAGAGTGAAGAGTTTATGACCCACCATTTCGTTGTGATGTCGGCACGGCGCAAATCCTCCTCGAGCCTGAGCGCCTCAAAGACCGGCGTAGCCTCAGGCAAAGTGACGATGATGACTTCGGTTTCCTCGGAGCGCAAACGCGGCAGCAATCTTGCAACCGATTCGGGAACCTCACCTTGTGTACGCTCGACTTCATGGCTGTAACTTTGCGTCGAGTCCAGAAGCAAGAGGGTGTGCCCCGTCGGAGCGGTATCGATCACGACGATTCGGTCGCTTGCTTTTTCGACTATTTCGGCAAATGCACGAAAAACCGCGATTTCTTGTGTACACGGAGAGCGTAAGTCTTCTTCTATATAGGCCAAATCATCTTTCGACATCGTCTCGCGAGCTTTGTCCAAAACCTCTACCCTGTACCGCGCAAGCTCGGCCTGCTCGTCGATTCGACTCATGGTCAAAGAAGCGCCTTCCTCCACCACGAATTTGAGGTGGGCGGCAGGATCGGTCGTTGCAAGATGCACCTTTTTACCGCGCGCGACGAGGTTGAGCGCAATCGCCGCAGCAACCGTCGTCTTCCCGACGCCACCCTTGCCCATGGTGAATATAACTTTTCTCTCATTACGGACCAAATCGTCGACCACGGCGGAAAGGCGCGAGATCTCGCCGGCTTCAAGCGTGAATTTTCTCGAGTCGACCGCATCGGCGGTAAGCAACGCCCGTATATTGGCGAGGCCCAATACATTGTAGGAGCGCAACGGAACATAATATGTCGCTAAGGTCGAGAGGGCCTTCGGTGCATCGGCGAGCGCACGCTGCTGCTTGAGGGAGAAAGCTTCCGACACGGAGTCGTCATAGTCGGCGAGTAGACCGTTGATGATGAGGAACTGATTTTTAGCACCGAGCTCAGACAACTCGGACGAGGCCTTGGCCGCCTCTTTGAGAGGAGTCTGTTCGGGACGAGAAACCAACACGAGGGTGGTCAGCGCGGCATCGGAAAGCGTTGCGACGGCGTGCCCGTAAACTTCCTTTTTTTCTTCGAGCCCGGCAAGTTGCCCGAGGCAAGAAGCCCCATGGGTACTTGTCTCGATGAATCCACTCCACGCCGACGGCAGTTGAAGCATTCTCAACGTATGCCCGGTCGGAGCGGTATCGAAAATGATATGGTCGTACGCTTGCGCGACATCGCTCTCGGTAAGGTATTTGGAAAACTCATTGAAAGCGGCGATTTCAACGGTACAGGAACCCGATAGCTGTTCTTCCATATTGGTGATGACGGATTCGGGGAGTTTTCCTCGGTAGGGACCGACGACACTCTCGCGATATTCCGCCGCCGCTTGTATCGGATCGAGATTCGCCACTACGAGATTCGGCACTTCTTCGAGCGCAATTCCTTTATTGGAAATGTCGGTATGAAATACATCTTGGAGGTTCGAGGCGGGATCCGTGCTGACGAGGAGCACGTTCTTACCCGCATCGGCAAGACCGACGGCGACAGCACAAGCCACTGAAGTTTTTCCGACGCCGCCTTTGCCGGTAAAGAACAGATACTTCGTAAAAACAATCGAATCCAAGCTTAGAGATAACATACGATGTCCTCCGAAATCAACAGCATTTTGATGAGGATGAGCAACCGCAACTTTTCTTTTCATTTTCTTCCACCGGCTTAACATCTTCGGGCGCTCCGACTGCAGAGGCACTGAAAAAATCAGCCTCGAGGTCAAAAACATCAGCGAGCTCATCATTGCTCGGATAACGTCCTGCAATGACGATGACATCGTCGAGCACGACAATCGGCAGCGCGTCGGCGCCTTCGGCGTTCACAAACTCATTGACGATGGAGTTGTCGATGAACTCTTGAGGCGCGCTTGAGAGATTGAAGCGGTCGACCTTTATCCCACGTTTATTCAAGGCTTCGAGCGACGTCGAAATCCTCAGCAGTTCAGAATCGATACTCACGCCGCACAGGCCGGTTGAGCAACACATGGCCGGTTCGAAGATTTGCAGTTTTTTCATACAATCCACTCCTTAGTCGTCAGTTCGTTTGCATGTTCCACCTGTTTTACGGTTCGCACACCCTCGGTTTTTCATCGACGGGAGGCGCGACGATTTCACAGAGCAGTGCGATTATCCGCTCGCCGCCGGATTTGCTTAAAGCGTAATAAGACCACTTGCCCTCTCTCCTTATCTCGACCACTCCGGAGGCACTCAACAGCCCCATATGATAGGAAAGCGTCGGTTGACTGATTTGCAGTCCTTCAAGCAAATCGCACGAACACTGCTCACCATCGCGGAGCCGGTTGAGTATTTTGAGGCGGTTTTCATCGCAAAAAGCTTTGAACAGCAACGCGTTCTTTTGGAAATCCTGCACCACGGTTCACCTCATATTGATAGAATTCGATATGAGGTGAGTATCGTTCACATATCGATGTTTGTCAATATGAAATATCGGTCCCTCTGTCGGAATCGAGCGGTCGCACGTTGCGTCGCCCATATTGAATATCGCCTCCCGCATGGGTAGACTGACGGCAACATAAAAAAATAATTCGATATACCGTCATCGGAGACTAAGCTCATGAACATTATCGAAATGAAGCATCTCACCAAGTACTACGGGAAAGAACGCGGCATAATCGACGTCAACCTTGCAATCGAACAAGGTGAGGTGTTCGGGTTCATCGGACCGAACGGGGCCGGGAAATCGACGGCGATTCGCACCTTGCTCGGGCTTATCCGCCCCAGCAGCGGAAGCGCGACGATTTTCGGAAAAAGTTGCATCGAATTTCCGCAAATCAAACAAGACCTCGGCTATCTCCCTTCGGAGGTTTTTTACTATGACGACATGCGCGTCATCGATTTGCTGGAGTACTCGGCCAGTTTTTACGATAAAGACTGTTCTCGACGAATCGCCGAGCTTGCAGATATCCTCGACCTCAATTTGAAAAAGAAAATCGACAGCCTCTCTTACGGAAATAAAAAGAAGGTCGGCATCGTACAAGGGCTTCTCCACGAACCGAAACTCATCGTACTCGATGAGCCTACCGGCGGTCTCGACCCGCTCATGCAACAGAAATTCTTCGAAATCATCGTGAATGAAAACAAAAAAGGTGCCACCGTTTTTTTCTCCTCACACATTCTTTCCGAAGTCCAGAAAATGTGCGACCGGGTCGCCTTCATCAAAGAAGGCAGAATCATCAAGTCGGAGAAAATAAGCGACATGCAGGATAACAGTTATAAAAAGATCGATATCAAGGCGAAAACAACGCTTTCAGACGATTTATTCACGCTCGCGGGAATTGAAGGCCTATCCGTACACGGAAACTCCGCCGAGTTTATTTTCAGGGGTGACATCAATGACATACTGCGGAAAATCTCCCCTATCGATTTGACCAACCTGACTATCGAAGAGCCCGATCTCGAGGAAATATTCCTCCACTATTATGAACACGGAGAAGAACCCGAAGACGGGTCGGACGGCACGACGGAAAAATCGGAGTGAGCTCGATGAACATCTTTCTCTACGAACTCAAAGCCGCACGCAAGTCGATTGTCATATGGACGAGTTCGCTTATCGGTATAGCACTCCTCTACCTCTCGTTTTATAGAGGAATCGCAAACGATGCGACCGCATGCAAAGCCGTTATGAGCAGTTATCCGCCCGCTTTGCGCGCGTTGCTCGGGGTATCGGTCGATTTGCTGACATCGCCTTCGGGATATTATGCGATGGTGGTTTCCTTCGTTGTCTTGTGTGGGGCGATTCAGGCCATGAATCTGGGGCTCTCGATTTTATTCAAGGAAACACAGAACGGAACGGTCGATTTTCTCTATGTGAAACCGATTTCGCGCCTGAAAATAATATCATCGAAATTGAGCGCCGCGCTTATCACGGTCGCAATCACCGATCTCATATACTTCTGCGCTGCACTGGGAATGATGTCGATTGTTACGAATAATGAATTCAATGTAAAGGTATTCGTGTTGCTCAACGTGCCGTTGCTCTTCATCCAACTCATATTTTTCAGCTTGGGAGCGGGTATCTCGGCTTTTCTTAATCGATCCCGATCCATTCTGCCGATATCTTTAAGCACGGTGTTCGGATTTTACTTTTTGGGAACATTCGTCGCTACAGACGGTGGCAAATATGGCCGACTGATATCTCCGTTTAAGTATTTCGACAGCAATTTCATTATTTTCAACGGTCGCTATGAAACACTCCCCTTGGTGGCGACCGCGGTACTTGCGGCGGTCGGGCTGGGAGTCGCCTACTTCGTGTATGGACGCAAAGATTTGCAGGGGCGAGCTTGATATGAGCATTTTCTTGCGAGAACTGAGGACGAACCTGAAACCGCTCATTCTCTGGAGCGTCGGTATGATTTTGCTCGTCCTGACCGGCATGGCGGACTATAGTGCTTTATCTTCGACCGCACTCAGCGGATCGCTCATCAAAGACATTCCCGCGTCGATTCGCGCCTTATTCGGTTTCGGCTCATTCGATGTCACGAAAATGAGCGGGTACTTCGCCTTTCTGTTCCTGTACCTCGAAATAACCGTGGCGTTTCACGGGGTGACTTTGGGAGCCGGTATCATCGCAAAGGAGGAACGCTTGGGAACCGCGGAATTTCTCGTCACCAAACCGATCTCTCGAAGCGGTATCCTCACAGCCAAGCTGTGCGCCGCACTGATGAATATCACCGTTCTCAATCTCGTAACGCTCGCCTCGTCGCTCGTCATCGTTCCCCTCTACAATAAAAACGCCTCCATTACTGCAGAAATCCTTCGGCTCATGGTTTCGATGTTTTTCGTTCAGTTGCTCTTTCTCGCAATCGGTGCGGTATTCGCCGCCGTAATAAAAAACAACGGTCACGCGAGCGCGATCGCCTCTTGGTTCGTTGTGTTCGCCTATGCGATATATGTAGCTACGAATCTCAACGACGGCATACGTTTTTTGAATATCCTTTCGCCGTTCAAGTACTTCGACACCGCGAGCATCGCAAACGGAAAGGGGCTCGATTCTTTGATGGCAATGCTCTCTTTGCTGCTTGTCGTAATCTGTTCGGGCATCGCCTATTATGCATACGAAAGACGCGACATTCACAGCTGAAAAAATAAAGGTTGCCAACTTACTTGTGCAATCATAGAATGGCTGCTTGTTGAATTCGCCATAAATGAAAGCTTTGGTAACGATGTCAAACTTCAGAAAGTGGAAAAAACGTCTGAAAAACGATCTCCTCGGTCGTCCTTTGAGCAACGACGAGTCGGTTCAACAAAGGCTCTCCAACCCGATTGCTTTAGCAGTATTCGCCAGTGACGCCATGTCATCCGTTGCCTACGCCGGGCAAGAAATCATCCTCGTATTGGCGGTCGCCGGCACTATGGCGCTCAAGCTCGCATGGCCGATTTCCTTGGCTATCGCAGCTTTGCTCATTCTAGTCGTATTATCTTACCGACAAACCATCAAGTCATACCCGCACGGCGGAGGCTCCTACACCGTTGCGAAGGAGAATCTCGGTACCATGCCGAGCCTTCTCACCGGCAGTTCGTTGCTTGTAGATTATGTGCTGACGGTCGCCGTTTCAATTTCGGCCGGAACCGCCGCAATCACCTCGGCGTTTCCCGTACTCTATCCCCACCGCGTCCTGCTCGCGCTCTTCTTCCTCTTGTTGTTGGCTTTCGCCAACCTGCGAGGGACAAAAGAATCGGGTGCGATTTTCACTTTTCCGACCTATGCATTCATTATTTTGCTTGCAATTACCATCTGTTTCGGAATATTTCGCTATCTGACAATCGGCCCGGCTGCCATCAGGGTGCCGGCGTCCGGTGAAATCCATGCGATTACGAGCAACATCACGCTCTTTTTGATTGCACGGGCATTTTCTTCGGGGTGCACCGCAATGACCGGCGTCGAGGCAATCGCCGGCGGTGTCCAGGCATTTAAGGAACCTGAATGGAAAAACGCCCGTAAAACATTGACAGTCATGGCGGGAATCTTGGTGACGCTGTTTATCGGGCTTTCTTGGCTGGCCGTGCATGCGGGGGTTCATCCCAGCGAAACCGATACCGTCATAAGCCAGATATCCCGACAGCTTTACGGAGATGGCATACTCTACTACCTGCTGTCATTCGCAACCATGGGAATCTTGGTACTTGCTGCAAACACGGCTTACGCCGACTTTCCGAGACAGGCCTCGTTTATGGCAGTCGATGGGTTTTTGCCACATCGGTTCAGAGACCTCGGTCATCGTCTGGTGTTCAGCACCGGTTTGATTGTGCTCACCGTCTCCGCAGCAGCGCTCATCTTCATATTCCACGCCCAAACGAGCGCCCTTATTCCTTTATATGCCGTCGGGGTGTTCACCTCCTTCACCATCTCACAAATCGGAATGATCGTTCATCACCTCCGCGAGCGAGAGGATGGGTGGCGGGCAGGGACCGTGTTCAACGCCGTCGGAGCGGTTGCGACATTCGCCGTTCTTCTGGTGATCGCCGTCACGAAATTTACGAGCGGTGCCTGGATGGTGCTCATCATCATTCCCGTCATCATCGGGATATTCCTTTATGTGAAACATCATTACAACAAAGCCGAAGAAGCGGCTGCCATTCCCGCCGAGAATGTCGAAAACGAGTTCAGAAATCTCGTCAGCACGCGGAAAAACCATGTCGTGGTGCTCGCAAAAGATTTCGACAAGCGCCTCTTGGTCGTGTTGCGTTTCGCCAAAGCCAATATCGCCGGCGATATTCGTGCGCTGCATATTTCAGTCGACAATTCAGCGAGTACATTCCGTAAACAATGGGAGGCATACGAAATCGACATGCCGCTCGACGTCGTCGATTCCCCTTACCGCCAAGTCATCGATCCTCTTCTCGAATATATAAGAGAGATGCGCACCTGCGGAGATACCGTAACCGTCGTATTGGGAGAGTTCGCTCCCGACGATTCGGTCGATGCGGTATTGCACGATCAGACTTCGGCCTACATCAAATGGGCGCTATTCAGAGAACCGAAGACGATTGTCGTCAGTGTGCCCTTCATCTTCAAGGACTGACTCACTCGATTACCACAGCCCGACGATTAAACAATCAGGCGATCCATACGAGATAAAGCGCTGCAATAATCAGGCTGGCCCCTCCGAATTTCGTAATCATAGCGGCATAGCGCGAAAACGACCTCATACGTGATAAAGAACCGGATGCCAGCCCAATAATCAATAACGGGACCCCTTTGCCGAGTCCGAATACGAACAACAGCGCAGCGCCCTTGCCCACACTCCCCATAGTCACCGCTATAGTTGCGATTGCAGCGAGAATCGGCGTCGAGCAAGGTGATGCAACCAGTCCGAACAGTGCGCCGAAGAAAAACGCCCCGATGAAGCCTTTCTTTTCGGGTCGTCGTGTCGGCAGAAATGCATTTATTCGGTCTACTGGAATACTTATGATCCCCAGCATTTGAAGTCCGATAACGGCACAGATTCCGGCAACCGCATAGGTCGCCCACGCGCCTAGGAGCAAAGCATGCCCGACGAATCCGGCAGCCGCACCCAACAGTGCGAACGTCGTGCTCATTCCTAAAACAAATATCGCAGAAAGCAAGATATTCTTTTTAAAGAGGCCCCCAGACGTGGTGTGAACCCCAATGCCATTTTGTGCTGTCCCTGTCACGTACCCGAATACCGCCGGAAGCATCGGGAGGACGCACGGTCCGAATCCGGCAAGTACCCCTCCGAAAAAAGCAATAGCGAAGGTGGCGATACCTCCGGTAGAACCTGAGACAAGATTGTTCGCGAGCGCCTGCAGGTTCATTTGCTCTTAACCAAGGTATCGAGTCGTGACCTCATCTGAGACTCCGTCAAAACACCGGTGTAAGAATCGGTGGCTTGCCCGCCTGACCCGATGAAAAATGATGTCGGTATGTATTGGAAAGCAAATTTCGTCGCAAGTGCCTGCCCGGAAGCGTCATCCGTGATTGCGTTCACAAATACGACTCGTTTCTGATAATCCGGCATGACCTTTTCGGCGACGGCAGATATCTCAACACAGGGATCGCATGTGAGGGAATGAAACAACACATATACCGGTTTCCCCGTTTTAAGCGCAGCAGTATAATCCGACACCGCGTCGTTGCGAACCGAAGTAAGAGAGCCCGTCGCAAAAGAATTGCTTGATGCCGCCCGGTCTATCTTCGATGACGAACTTGATTGAACAGCAACGGTCGGAATCGTGAGATTTTTTACTAAGAGGACAATCGCTACGAGCAATACCAGTACCACAATAGTTAAAATGGGAACGACTTTCCGTGAATCCTCCATCACGCCATCACGGCACTCTTCATCGCCGTCATCTTGGCCAAAATCTGATCGGCGGTCGACATTTCGATGTGATCATACATGGTGGTGTTCCTTTTGTTCGTGCCGGGGTATTCCGGCGTGTAGCTGAGGGGGGATCGAAGCGTCGCGTCTAGTGTAGCACCGCGTTGAACAGATAGCCGATCGCCATGATGCCGACCGCGTTGATGCCGAAGTACACGGCGATGAGCTTGGGCTTGATCACCTTGTGAATATGCATGCTCTGCTTGTTTCGGTGGCCGAGCATCAGCCAGAACAACGCTAGCGTCAGTAGCAGCAGCGCAAGTCCGCTGGCAACCGATGTGAACATCGCGGCGTTGACGCCAAGAATCGTTGCATCGGCCCAGGATACTGAGTCGGTCATTCGGTCACCTCTTGTCCAGCCCTTGGTGTTTTATCCCAAATAGACTTCGGTTCAATCAGCCTCTTGTAGGGATGAGGTCACCGCTCGGGACAGATCGATCGTGTATATGCGCCTGTAAAGAGTGTGTCGAAGGTGGCCCCGTGCCATCCACCGTTATGCATAAAGAGTGCGTCCTTATGCATCATATAAGCGTGCTATTTGCATGATTGGTTTCAGTTCTGTATGCTCGGTACATACCCGGTTCATTTGCCGCGTGTTTGTACGACTTGTTTTCGCCGTCCATCGCGCCCCGCGGCATGTATGCCAAACGGCGAACCGGGAGCGTCCGAACCCAACCGAACGGAGGCCTACGAAATGATGAAGATGCGTAATGTACTACTTACTATTGTGATGCTCGTAGCCATATCCCTCATCTCTGGATGCGGCACTACCAGCACGGCTGGCACCAGCACAGACACGGAGAAATTCGTGTTCGCCAACTCCGGGGCCTACAAGCCCTTCAGTTTTGACAAAGGCGGAACGATCGTCGGATTCGACGTGGACATCGCCAATGAGATCGCAAAGCGGATCGGCCGAGAGCCGGTCATGCATTCGCCGGTTCCCTTTGACGCGCTGATCCAGGGGCTCAAGGCGGGTAAGTACGACGCGCTCGTGGCTTCGCATGGCATCACTGACGAGCGCAAGAAAGTCGTTGACTTCTCACGACCGTACTACCGCTCGGGAGCACAGATCTTTGTAGCCGATAGCAACTCATCGATCAACTCTGGCTCTGATCTCAGGGGCAAGAAGATCGGCGTCGTCAAGGCGTCGACGTATCTCGAGCTCGCAAACACGCTGACCGACGAGGGCAAGGTCACTACCTACGACAGTGATGTCATCGCGCTTTCAGACCTGCGCACCGGCCGCGTCGATGCAGTCATCACCGACAAGCTTGTCGGTCTGATCGCCAAGAACGGCTCTGGCCTCAAGATCAAGGCCGTGGGCGACATCCTCAAGCAAGACGAGATGGGAATCGTCGTCCAGAAGGGCGACACCAAGCTCCTGAGCTCGATCAACACCGCCCTGGACGCCATGATCGCCGATGGCACCTACGAAAAGATCAGCATGCGCTGGTTTAACGAGAACATCCTCGGCGAGTAACGCTCATGCCTGCTCTCGGCCAAAGCCGGGACTGGGACCATATCTCACGGGGCCGGCCGCTGATGGCGGCCCCGTTCTTGTCAGGAGACACACGTGGCCTTTTTCAGTTTCATACAGGAGTACTTCTGGGGCTTTTTGATGGCGACGCGTTTGACTCTACTGATAACCGTGGTATCCCTTGCGCTCGCCACGATCATCGGACTGCTATTCGCGTTCCTTAAGATCTCTAGAAACCGCGTTGCCAATCTCATAGCTGACGGCTACATCGGGCTCACTCGAGGCATGCCGTTGATCGTGCAGCTGATGTTTCTCTACTTCGGCATCAGCAAGCTACTTGTGCTCAGCCCATTTTGGGCAGGCACGCTCGCACTTGCGTTCCACTCCGGCGGCTACGTTGCCGAGATACTCCGAGGCGCGATCCAGAACATCGATAGCGGCCAGACGGAAGCAGCACGTTCTCTCGGAATGACGCGCCGCAAGACCATGATGCTCATAGTCCTGCCGCAGGCGTTCCGTCGCGCCCTGCCACCTCTCGGTAACCAGTTCATCATCGGCCTCAAGGACAGCACGCTGGTCGCCTACCTTGGCGTCCCGGAGCTCTTCAGTAAGGCCATGACAGCGGCGGCTGCCAACTACCGTCCGTTCGAGACCTACCTCATGGCTGGCACCTACTATCTCGTGTTGGTCATCGCGTTCACGTGGATGGTCAACAAACTCGAGAAGCGGCTCACGCCCGACCGACAGGAGGCCACGGTATGAGTGTCATTGATATCAAAGGCTTACATAAGAGTTTTGGCGACCTGCACATTCTCAAAGGTATGGACCTTACGATCGAGACAGGCCAGGTGGTCGTCATCATCGGACCGTCTGGCTCCGGCAAGAGCACGTTCTTGCGATGCATCAACTTTCTCGAATTCCCGGATGAGGGAGAGATTCGCGTAAACGGCGAGCTCATCGACCCCAAGACAAGCAACCTGGACAAGGTCCGGCAGCACATGGGCATGGTGTTTCAGCAGTTCCAGCTATTCCCCCACAAAAACGTGCTGCACAACATCACCATCGGGCCAATCAACGTGAAGGGTGTGTCCAACAAGAAAGCGGTCGCCACTGCACGCGAACTGCTCAAGAAAGTCGGCCTGCCTGACAGGGAGAAGGCCTGGCCCTCTCAGCTCTCAGGCGGTCAGAAGCAGCGTGTCGCTATCGCTCGAGCGCTCGCCATGGATCCCGACATCATGCTCTTCGACGAGGTGACCTCAGCGCTCGATCCGGAGCTCGTAAACGAAGTGCAGCAGGTCATGCAAGACCTCGCAGCGGGCGGAATGACGATGGTCATAGTCACGCACGAGATGGGCTTCGCCAGAGAGATGGCCGACCAAGTGGTCATGATGGATGACGGTCTCATCGTCGAGCAAGGCACCCCCGAGCAGATATTCGACAATCCGCAGGAAGAGAGGACGCAGGCTTTCCTAAGCCAGCTGTTCTAGTCACAGAAAGGAGCGCCATCATCCAGTGAACTATTTTGGCTTCGCGGTAACGGTCTTTGCAGGCTTTCTGGCCATCTCGAATCCGATCGCTAGCACGCCGATGTTTCTCAGCATCACGAGTGAGGAGACCAACGAGATGCGCAAGACGATCGCGCTCAGGGCGGTCGTTGTGGCCTTTGTGATCATCGCGGTCCTGTGTGTGACCGGTAACGTCATATTCGAGATTCTTGGCATCACGGTGAGCGCGCTTCAGCTCACCGGTGGCTCCATCGCGTTCGTCATCGGCTTCCGGATGCTTCAGGGCGACTCGTCGACCATTCAGAATCCGAGGTTGCATGGCATGGACTCTCAGGACTTCACTACCACGCTGGACATGGCTATATCTCCGCTGGCCGTCCCCATCCTCGTCGGCCCCGGTACCATCGCCACGGCTCTGAGCTACACCGGGCACGGCGATCCCATCAAAGTCGTGCTGACGATCGCGGCGTTCGGCGTGCTGTGCGTTGTCACATACCTGCTGTTCGTGTTTGGCAAACCACTCGTTCGCTGGCTTGGGCGCACAGGCACTCGCGCGCTCAATCGGCTCATGGGACTGGTTCTTGCTGTTGTGGGCGTACAATTGCTCCTCAAAGGAATCGGCGGAGCGCTCAAGTTGTTCGGATACTAGGATGGTCCCGAACAGCGTGCGGAAACCCGGTAGCGCCGTCAACCCATAGACCCGAGCGGCGTCTGGGGATTAGGCTCGATATCACTGCCGTCGATCAACACGGTCGGCGATCCTCGAAAACCCACGACGACCCCGTGCTCCTCATCCTCGACGCCGATGTCCTCGACCGCGACATCGGCGCGCACCCGCCCGATGCCTTCAGAGAGCGCCTCCATCGGCGTCATCGGTGATGGCGTTGACGAACGTCACCTTGCCTTCATACTCCATAACCACCTGGTCAGCGACAGCGGATATCTGGATGCATGGGTCGCACGTGAGCGAGTGGAAGAGCACGTAGATCGGCTTGCCCGTCTTCAGGGCGGTATCGTATACCGCAACAGGGTCGTCGCGCACCAGAGTGCAGCTGCAGGGTCTTGCGGACAGGTACACCTGTGTCTTCTGTGTTCAATCTAACACCCCTTCGTGTCTCAACCTGTCACATGTCCGCCATTGTGCTCGCTTCTTCTTGAGAGGCGTCGCGAAAACGAGCTCCCCAGTCTTTGCCGATAATGAGTTCCATCAGAGGAGCCATGATGAACGCCGACACGAACAGAAGCCCTTCGCAAAGCAGCGTGAACTTCCAACCGAAGAGCCGCAGTTCGAGCTGGATCATGGGCAGCTTGATCGCCCAAGTCGAGACGATGGCTACGACGACGCCGATCCGAGCTCCCTTAGCGAGCAGCGCGGCCGTGATGCCCGGTAAGATGTAGTCGGTGCTTGTCATCGCTATTCCTTTGTCCTTCCCGATCGCCTTCTGGGGACACAGGTTCTCGCAGATCCCGGTACTCACTTCTTCTCGCCGTCCTGCACCGCCAGTGCGCACATGCCTCCGGCGCAACCTCCCACCGCACATTCGACCTCGAGCGTGGGGTGACCGATCCCGAAGCGCTCCTTGAGCATCTCCTTGACCGTACGCACAACTGTCGTGACATCCGATAGCCGTCCGTCGTCGACCTCGAGGTGCGCGGAGAGGGCGACCTCGGTCGAGGAGATCGACCACACGTGGAGCGCATGCACGCCCTTCACCCCGACCTCGGCCTCCATCGCCTCGGAGATCTCCCAGAAGTCGAGACCCTCGGGTGAGCCCTCCGCTAGGATATGGACGCTCGATTTCACGATGCCCCATGCCTCATTGACCATCCAGATCGACAGTGCGATCGAAACGAGCGCATCAGCCGCATTGAAATGAAACGCCCATATAAGAAAGCCGCCGATAACGACGCCGAGCGAAGTGACCGCGTCGGCGACGAGATGGAGAAACGCGCTTCGGGCATTGAGGCTGTCGTGACCCTTGAGCAGCCAGGCGGCCGCAGTGTTTGCAAGCATCCCGACGCCTGCCACCAACATGACCGTCGCGCCGCCAACCGAAACGGGGTGAAGCAGGCGCAAGATCCCTTCAAACGCAACGAACACGGCAATCGCGATCAACGCGGCCGCGTTGAAGAATGCGACCAGGACCTCAACACGTCGAAAACCGAAAGTGTGAGCGGGTGATGGGGCCTGCTTGCCGACCCGGTTGGCGCCGTAACTCAGCAGCAGCGAGACGACATCGCTCAGGTTGTGGGCCGCGTCCGACAGCAGGCCGAGGCTGTTGGCGAGTAGGCCGCCGATGATCTGGACGACGAAGATCCCGAGGTTGATGGCGACACCGATGAGCAGCTTCGCGCCCAGGGTGTCCGGCGCTGCGTGCACGTGAGCATGCCCCGCGTGGTCGTGACCGGCGTGATCGTGTCCGGCGTGATCGTGGTCGTCAGGCATTGTCGGCAGATACCTCACCGAGGGAGTCCACTAGGATGCGCAGCCCGTCGAGCGAGTTCGAGAACACTGTCGAGGCCAGCGCGAACCGCGCTGCGACGAGCGCGTCGACTATCTCGATGGGCTCGATACCCTGTCGGAGCGCCTGCTCGATCTGGACCTTCAGGCACGACGGCGTGCCACTGCCGGCGACCGCGGCAATCGCGATGAGCTGACGGTACTTGTCCGGGATCGAACTGCCTTCGCTGGCGAAGCGCTTGCTCCGCGCCTGCTCCACGACCATGGACGGCTTGATCTTAGACAGCAACGCCATGGTCTCAGGCGTCCCGCCCATCTCCTGCGCCATCTTCGCCAAGACCTGCTCAGCGGTCGGTACCTCGGTGTGGTCATGCATGGTTGTACTCCTTCTGTCTGGCCGGATCATTCCGGCGTGTAGCTGAGGGGGGATCGAAGCGCCGCGTCTAGTGCAGCACCGCGTTGAACAGATAGCCGATCGCCATGATGCCGATCGCGTTGATGCCGAAGTAGACAGCGATGAGCTTGGGCTTGAGCACCTTGCGTAGGATAATCGCCTCGGGAAGCGACAGGCCGACGACGGCCATCATGAAGGCGAGCACGGTGCCCATCGCCATACCCTTCTCCACCAGCACACTCACGAGCGGGATGACACCGGCAGCGTTGCTGTAGAGAGGCACGCCGACGAGTATCGCGATCGGCACCGCGAACGGATTGCTCGGCCCCGCGTACTTCGCGAGAAAGTCGGCGGGGATGTAGCCGTGCATGACCGCACCGAGTGCGATACCGACAACGACGTAGGGCCAGACCTTCCCGACAATTTCTCCAACGTAGTCTCTGGCGTACTTGAATTTCTCCGGCCAGGTCTGCTCGGCGAGCTCGCCTGCGTCACCCATCCGGATCTTGTAGACGTACTCCTCCACCCAGCTCTCAAGTCCAAGCTTGCCGATGATGATGCCGCTCGTAATTGCGATGAGCAGACCGGAAACTATGTAGAGCACCGTGATCTTCCAGCCGAACAGGCCCCAAAGCAAGATGATCGCGATCTCGTTGATCATCGGACTCGCCACCAGAAACGAGAACGTCACGCCCAGCGGCACGCCGCTCTCAACGAAACCGATGAACAGTGGGACCGCCGAACACGAGCAGAACGGCGTCACGATGCCGAGCAGCGCCGCCGCGATGTTACCTCCGTAGAGCCTGGAGTGCGACAGGAGCTTGCGAGTCTTCTCCGGCGGGAAGAACGACCGGATGATCGCGACGAAGAAGATGACAACGGCAAGGAGGATAAGCACCTTGGGCACGTCGAACAGGAAGAAGTCGAGCGACAGGCCGAGTTTGCCGGTCTTATCCAACCCGAACACGGTATAGGTCAGCCAATCGGCCAGTAGCTGAAGTGGGTAGAACGGATCCATCGCAATGCTCCAATCATTTGTTGAGCGCTATGCCGTTGGGCGAGACAGAAGAGTCACGACCTCGTCGTAGGATGGGACGCGACCCGCGAGAACGAGCTTCTCGTCAATCACCAGCGCCGGAGTCGACATGACGCCGAAGCTCATAATCTCTTGAATATCGGTAACTTTCAACACCTGCGCTGTCATCCCGGTCTTTGCAATAACTTCTTGCACCACGGCCTCCAACTTCTTGCATTTCGAACATCCCGTTCCCAATACTTTGATTTCCATCTGATTCCTCCTATTTCGAATTTTATAGAACTAATATCGCAGCATGGTGCGACTGCCGATCAAGTTTTGAACTACAGTTTGTTTAAAAAGTCTGTGACGATTTTCAACGTGTCGCGATTCAATGAATAATACGACCACAATCCGTCTTTGCGCTCGAATATGAGACCGGCATCGCGCAAAGCTGAAATATGATGTGAAATAGTCGAAGCCGAAAGTCCGATCCGCTCGGATACTTTACAGGCGCATATCTCTTCAGGTGCGCAACAGGTCTTTTCACCTGCGTGCGCCGCATCGCTTAACATCTGAAGGATATCTCGACGATGTTTTGAGGCGAGCGCTTTAAAAATAGCATCGCATGTATCGATGTCGGACATCATTTCATCACCTACCCGCATTCCATTTCCTTTGCCTGCACTGACATTGAATATAAATTCAATCTATTAGTTCGAACATTTTCGAACTAATAGAAAGTTACCACCGAAATCATGATGAGTCAAGCAAACGACATGAGCAAATTGAACGAATGGTATTCTTGGATGCCCCCCCTCACCGACTAGATTCCCGCCGGTCCCTGTGTATCTTTTTCTCGCTGGAGGTTTGCCTGCCTACGGAAGTTGAGTGCTTCGACGGCAAGTGAGAACAAAATGGCGAAATACACATAGTTTCGATTGATTTCATCACCGAAGCCATCGGCGATGAGCAAAACTCCCACCAACACCAAGAATGCCAAAGCGAGCATTTTAAGCGACGGGTGGCGCTCGATGAATTCCGAAAGTACTTCGGCAAAAAACATCATGCCCACTATGGCGACGGTCATCGCTATTATTATCAAAATGTATTCCTTCGTGAGACCGACCGCAGTGAGCACGGAATCCATGGCGAACACCATATCGATAATCATGATTTGGAGGATAACTCCCACCAAGGCTCCGCTTCCGGCTGGCTTTTCATTCGCTTCGTCTTCATCCGTCTCTCTCAATTCAGTTGCCTTGTAAATCTCGGTGACGGACTTAAACGTCAAAAATAAGCCACCGGCTAGCAATATGAGTTGCTTTGCATTGAACGCATGCCCAAAAATCGCAAATACCTGCATGTCGAGGCGAAGCAACCACGATATGCCGAGCACCATAACGATACGACCGAGCAACGCCAAACCGAGACCGGCTTTCCTCGTAAACGATCGCTTATCGGCCGGAGCGCCTTGAGAGACTATCGCCAAGAAAATGATGTTGTCGACGCTCAGTACCAACTCGAGCACGATCAACGTGAAAAGTATCACAACGGACTGTATTGAAAACAACTCATTCATTCATAAATCCTTTCATTGAAATGATGTAATACGGCTTCGGCACAGCGAATGCCATCGACTCCCGCCGACATAATGCCGCCGGCATAACCGGCACCTTCTCCGCACGGGTATACGCCACGCAAATTCGACTGCAACGACTCGTCCCGCACCACACGAACCGGAGATGAGGATCTCGTTTCGACTCCGGTGAGAATGGCATCTCTTGTCGCGAAGCCCCGCAAACGACGATCGAAAATCGGGGCCGCCTCGCGCAATGAATCCACGACATAACCCGGGAGGCATTTCGAAAGATCGGTATAGCGCACCCCGAGAGGATACGTCGGTGCTACACCGCCGGGACCCGACGATGCCTCGCCCCGCATGAAATCTCCGAGAAGCTGCGCCGGGGCATGAAAGTTTCTCCCACCGAGTTCAAAAGCCGCTTGTTCCCATTTGCGTTGATAATAAATCCCGGCGAGCGGATGCTGACTTTCGAAATCACCGGGGACGACATTCACAAGAAATGCCGCGTTTGAATTCGCACCGCTTCGCGCGAACCGGCTCATACCGTTTGTGACGACACCGCCGGGCTCACTTGCAGCCGCCACGACCTCTCCGCCCGGGCACATACAAAATGTATAGACACTTCGACCCGATGGCAGATGACATGACAGCTTGTAATCTGCGGCACCGAGCGCCGGGTGTCCGACCGCCGTGCCGTATTGTGCGCGATTGATCATTTCTTGGTCATGCTCTATTCGCACACCGAGAGAAAACGCCTTTTGCGCCAAGTCGGCGCCGGTCCGATGAAGCATCTCGAAGGTGTCACGCGCACTATGGCCCGTGGCCAAAATGAGCACCTGAGCGGGCAGTTCTTCCCGATGACCATCCTCACCCTCCACGATGATGCCCTCGAGCTCACTTCGCTCATTAATAAGGATCTCGTCGAGTCGTGTCTTGAAGCGAATTTCTCCGCCGCGTCGCTCGATTTCTTTGCGAATGGCGATCACCGCACCCGTGAGGAGGTCCGTGCCGATATGCGGCTTTGCTTGCCACAAGATTTCTTCAGGTGCCCCGGCCTCGACGAATGTCTCCAAAACGATACGGCACCGGGGATTATGGGTGTTCGTCGTCAGTTTCCCGTCGGAGAACGTACCGGCTCCGCCCTCGCCGAACTGAATGTTGGAAGCAGCGTCCAGCGTTCCCTCACGGACGAATGCGCTCACTGCGCTCATACGCTCTTCGACAGTCGCCCCGCGCTCGAGAACAATCGGTCGTGCGCCGGCCCGTGCCAGTGACAAAGCGGCAAACAACCCCGCGGGACCGGTCCCCACTACTATGGGGCGCACACGCGGGGGAGTCTTCAGCTCCGGGAGAACGGAAGGCTGCATGGGCGTTGACAGCAGAACTTCAGCGTCACCGAGCCGCCTTACGAGAGACTCCTCGTTCGGTCTTTCGGCTTCCTCTCGAGAGTCGGCGCTTTGTTTGAGCACCACTCCAAGCGTGACGACGAAATGAATGTCTGTCTTGTGGCGTGCATCGATCGACCGTTTGAGTAATTTGATGCTCTCGATATGCTCCGGAACAATCCCCAACCGCTTTGCGGCGACTTGTTCCAGTTCAGCCTCGTTACCGGGAGCAAAAACTGCGAGAGGAAACTTGAGGTTTCGTATCTCAATCATGATGGTGCCCGGCTGCGAATCGTGCGGCGCCCATTCCGGCGACAAGGCCTGAGGCCCATGCCCAATGGAGATTATATCCGCCGCATCTTCCATCGATGTCGAGCACTTCGCCGGCTGCGAACAGTCCCTCGTCGCGCTCTGAGGTCATCGTGCGCGAATCAAACTCAGCAACCGATACGCCGCCCCGAGTGACTTGCGCCTGCTTCGCATCACCGAGTCCGAGCACGCGTAGCCTGAAGTCTTTCAACAAACCGGCGAGTTTTTCACTCGGCAAGTACTCCGAAAGCACATTCGACTCTATGCCGGCTGCACGCAATACGACCTCTGCGAGGCGCGAATGAAGCATACCCTCAAAATAAGACTCGGCCGTTCTTTCGGGAAAAGCGGCGCGCCGTGCGCAAAGCGCGTCCACGAGTTCGCCTGCCGATGTGTCGGGGAAAAAGTCTATCGAAAGTAACGCATGAGGCACAAGAAAACGAGAGAGATCGAAAACCATGATGCCGCTGACTCCGTAATCACGAAACAGAAGTTCACCAGTTTCGCACGCAACCGTCTCGCCGCCGTCGGCGGACAAGATCGAAGCGACACATTTTACACGAATCCCCGATAGCCCTCGGATGAGTTGCGTTTCCGTTTTTATCGGGCAAAGAATCGGCATGAATTTTTCTTCCGAATATCCCTTGTCGGCAAGGATGGAGGAACCGCCTCCCACAGTGATGACGAGCGCATCAGCGACGACTTTTTCGCCGCCGCGTGCAGTTACCGCAAAGCCTTTTTCGACCGGTGCTCCCGCCGACTTTCCTTCAACCGATACCGCTTCGAAATCGCTGCGCTCTTTCACGCCGAGCCGCTTACACTCGAGTCGTAAAACGTTGAGCACGGAGTTGGCACTATTTGTAATCGGATACACGCGCCCCTGCTCATCCGCATACGTGAGGAGGCCCAGGCTGTCGAAAAATGCACGGATATCATCGCAGGAATATCGTGCGAGAACCGGAGCGACGAAGTCGGAATGGTTGTAGGCATCAAGCGACAATCGGGTGTTCGTGAGATTGCAACGACCGTTTCCAGTCGCCAATATCTTTTTGCCGAGTCGGGTATTCGCTTCAAGAATCGTGACGTCTGCGCCCGAGCGTGCAGCAGAAATCGCCGCCGCAAGACCCGACGCTCCTCCGCCGACGACCAATACACTCGGATTCGACATCCATTCCCCTTTCCACTCGATTCGGCAGCAGTGGTTTACGTTTGCCCGAAAGGCATTTGTTTTGCGATGATTCTGAGCGGCTACCGCTTTTCGGCCGTCACCATCGAATGCTTCGGTAGACCGGCGTGAACGGTGGCCGAATCAAAGCCGATGTGCATGAGCAGCTCGATAATCGACTCGGGAGTGGCGCGAATATCTTGCGGTGGGCCGCCGGGCAAATCGTTTTGCGCCCAATCGACGATGAGAAGTTTACCGCCCGGGCGCACTATGCGTAATACTTCAGTATATGTGCCCAAAGGATCGGCCAACTCATGATGCAGGTTTATCATCACCGCAATATCCATCGTTTCGGTATCGAGAGGAATGATCACCTCAGCGCTTTGCACGGTGGTGATACGGGATTTGAGCGAGGATGGAGTATTCTCTGCAATGTATTCGAGCATAACTGCCTCAATGTCGACTGCATATACCTGCGCATTCGGCGCCATCTCGGCAAAACGCGCCGAGAAGAGCCCGGTTCCGGCACCGATGTCGACTATGTCTTGCGGGTCCGGACTTCCAAGTGCCTCCCACATGAGCTCCGGCACGAGAGTCTCAAAACGCGCCTTATCATCGAGTTTTTTGATTTTTTTCGTATCGAATTTCTGGAAATCCATGTAAACCTTTCCGAACAATCGCCGGCGCACCCGAGTTGTTTCCATGAGCTACTAGAATACCTCAATAACAAGAGTATTCTAGCTACGTGGCTAAATATTTTCGATGGGAGCAAAATGAAGAAACTACTCATCTTTTTTACATTGTCCGTGGCAATGCTCGCGCTTTTGACAGGTTGCGGGAACAAAAAGGCAGATATCGGAATCGGCGGAAAACAGTTCACCGGCGGGGGCGCCACGATACTTTTCGAGGGTGCGAATATCGTTGCCGGAAATATCGACATCAACACACTAACGGGAAGATATGTTCTCGGCGAGGCCGATTCCAAAGGGGTCCGGCCTCTATCCATCAAGAACGTTGACTTTCTCGATAGCGCTCCGGATGACAACAGCGAACCTATTATCGAGATGCTCGAGACCCAGGTTGCAAAATATGCGATCGTCGGGAAAAAGAGTTACCTGGAGGATAGCGCGGGAAATGTACTGCTGACAGAGGTGCCTGTATCTCAACAAACCGGCGTCACCGACGGGATCGACGGCCTCAAACAATAGCTAGTCAATTTCCAATTGGGCAACACGATTGAATACTCATATTGGTATAATGAACGCGAAATATTATCCAAACAAAGGGGCGAGGGACAATGGCAAAGATTATATCAGTATCGGATACGACGGTTAAAATCGGACAGGATGACGGTTCTTTGAGGGAAGTACGGCTTGAGGACTGTAATTTTGTTCCTGAGGTCGGAGATCGGGTCGAAATTTTTTCCAATGAAATCTCAGTTCAAGTCGTCAAAGCCGAGCCCAAGCCGGAGCCTGTGGCACAAAAAGAAACCAAACCGGCCGGCGAAGGCATCAACATCACCATTTCCAACGACAACAACACGACAGGCGTTTCGGGTCCGACCTATGTTCAGACCGGTAAAGTCGTCAATAAAGTCGCGTACGTCCTTCTCGCCATATTGTTGGGCAGCATAGGCGTTCATAAATTCTATGCCGGGAAAACTGGAATGGGAATACTCTACTTGGTATTTTGCTGGACGGGCCTACCTGCCATCGCAGGCCTGATCGAAGGCGTAATCGCGCTCATTAAACCGGCGGACGCGAATGGCAACATCATCGTATAGCGTCGCAAAAACCACGTATGCATCTACTGAGAAGGCCGGGAACTGAATAGTTTCCGGCCTTTTAGCAGAGCGAATTTTGAATGTCACCGGTGGTTCGGGCCGATTCGAGGCTCGAACTCGCTGATCTCGAACTTGGTGGTGACCACGCATTGCGGTCCAAGGCAACCCTTGACCGAACAATACTTCTGCGTCGATAAATCGATTGCCTGCGCGACAGCCTTCTCGCCCACACCGACACCGGTCACGAAATAGGTTATCTCGATAGCCTCGTAGTAATGCGGATAATCAGCCGTATACGTCTCGCCGGTGATTTCGACCTCGAAGCCCCGCACGTCTTCACGCTTTTTCTCGAGAATCGAGATGATGTCGATTCCTGAACAACCGGCGAGTCCCAACAAAACAAGCTCAAGCGGACGCCAACCGGTGTTCTCCCCTCCAGCACTCGGAGGTGTATCGAGAACTATTCCATGTCCGTTCTCATCGCTGCCCACGAACTGACGATTAGCCGTCCAACGCGCTGTTATCTTATCCATCTTCGACTCCCTACCTGCCAAGCTTGAGTATCAGCCGACTCTTGTGAATTAAAATCTGTACACCAAACGACGCATGCTGAACTCTTTGCCGGGCTCGACTTTAAACCTCAGACTTTCGGTGAACATCGGAATCGAAGGGTCATCGGCACGGACATCACCGTGAATCTCTTCGAGGTTGCGGTCCTGCGCGACCTCGATAAGCACCTCGACCAACTTCTTTCCGATGCCCTTGCGCTGATAGTTATCATGGACGAGCACGGCGAATTCGCCCTCGGTCGCATCGGCCGACTTGAGCGTGAGGCGTCCCACTCCGATCATCTGCTTCTCCCCACCGGCGTTCGGTTTGGAGAATACGGCGAGCGCGATTTCGCGATCATAATCGATATGGCAATACCGTACGAGCATCGCCTTAGTCACTTCATTGACCGAACCGAAGAAACGATACTCGGCGGTCGTCGGTGAAAGTGATTCGATCATCTTAGTCCATGAATACTCGTCTTCGGGCCTGATGGCACGGATTTCGAACTGCTCGTCGCCTTCCGTAAGGTTCCACTTATACGTGCTCGGATACATCGGCAAGATGAGATGCGCGCCGGGAACCGTATCGCCGTCGACATTTTCAGCATCGATGACGATGCGGGCATCGAGAGCACAGAGGCCGTCTGCGCGTACTTGGAGCGGGTTGATATCCATCTCGAGAATTTCAGGAAAATCGACGAGGAGATAGCTCACCTTGACGAGTACCTGCTCGAGCGCAGTCATATCGACCGGTTCCGAACCGCGATACCCCTCGAGGAGTTTTGAAACTTTGGTTCTTTTGACCATGGAATGAGCGAGAGCTTGGTTGAGCGGCGGAAACTCGACGGCGATGTCGCGATAGAGTTCGACGCCCGTTCCGCCCATACCGAACATCACGACAGGACCGAATGTCGGGTCTTGTTTCGCACCGACGATGACCTCATGACCGCCACGACTCATTTCTTGGACCGTCACACCGATAATCTCGGCATCGGGCGCAGCAATCTTGACACGATCGATGATCTTCGAGAACTGGATGCCGGCCTCGGAAGCGGAACGTACGTTGAGCGCGATACCGCCGACGTCGCTCTTGTGCGTGATATCGTTACTGAAAATCTTAAGGACAACAGGGAACCCGATTTCCTCGGCGGCTTTTTCCGCAGCCTCGGCACTGGTGCAAATGACGGTCTTTACCGCCGGGATTTGATAAGCAGCCAAAACATTTTTCGCCTCGAACTCGCTGAGAATCGAGCGTCCTTCGTCGGCAACCTGCTTGAATATACCCTTGACCGTATCGCGATCGGGCTCGAAATCGGGCAGAATGTCTGCCGGAGTTTCGTAGAGAGTCTCGAGACTGCGCGTGTACTCATACATGTTCATGTACGCTTTGACGGCATCCTCGGGAGTGGCGAAAACCGGAACATGTGCCTTATGGAAGATTTCGATGGCTTCTTTGACCATGATCTCGCCCATGAAAGAAGTGAGGAGAGGCTTGTCATTGGAACGCGCCACCTCGACGAGCAGGTGCGCGGTGGTCGTGGGGTCGCTTGTCGCCTGGGGCGTGAGAATCGCCAAAACACCGTCGCAATTGGGATCATCCATCAAGGCCTGCGTTCCGGCAGCGAAACGATCGGGCAAAGCGTCTCCGCCGACGTCGACGGGGTTGCCGCGCGCGTTGAAGTCGCTGAGTACCGCACGAAGACGCTCATCGGTCTCGGGTGCAATCTCGGCAAGCTCTCCTCCGAGTCCGATAAGTCTGTCGCTGGCCATGACTCCGGGACCGCCCGCGTTGGTGACGATGCCGAGGCGATTGCCCTTCGGACTGCTGACGCGACTGAGCGCCTCGCTCGAGTCGAACAGGTCGGAAATCTCATCGACGCGTACGACACCTGCGCGACGGAATACGGCGCTGTAAAGTGTATCGTCTCCAGCGAGCGCGCCCGTATGACTTGCGGCCGCCAAGGCGCTGCGCGCGGTACGTCCGCTTTTGACGACGATGATGGGCTTGCTCTTGGCAAAACGACGAGCAGCGCTCATGAAACTGCGCGCATCGGTAATCGATTCGATGTACATGATGATACTCGTGGTGTTGGGGTCGTCACCAAAGTAATCGATGAGGTCGCCAAAATCGACATCGGTCATTCCACCGGCGCTGACGAATGCACTGAAACCGACGTTGTTGGCCGTCGCCCAATCCAAAATCGCCGTACCGAGCGCACCGGACTGGCTGATGAAAGCGACGCGCCCGCTGCCGGGAACGATGTTGGCGAATGTGGTGTTGATGTTGAGAGGAGGTCTCGCATAGCCCAGACAGTTCGGCCCGAGGATGCGAATGCCGTACTCCTCGGCGATTGCCTTAACTTCTTGTTCAAGCTTCAGCCCCGCGGAACCGGCCTCTTTGAAGCCCGCCGTCACGATAACGGCTGCTCCGACTCCGGCTTCGCCGCACTGGCGAATGGTCGCGGGAACGGCCTTTGCGGGAACGGCGATTACCGCCAAGTCGACTTGGCTCGGAACGTCGTTGATTGACGGGTATGCTTTGATGCCTTGTACTGACGGCGCCGTGATATTCACGGGAAATACCACACCGTCATACTCAGCGGTGATGATATTTCTCAGTAGGATATGTCCCACCGAGCCTTTCTTGCTTGAGGCGCCGATTACGGCAATACTCTTCGGATTGAACAGCTTGTCTAAATCGTGTTTACTCATAGACCTACCCATTACTAGTAGAGTGGACTTTACCTATTCGTCAATGCCGACGTATCAGTTAATGTTACAAATAAATCGTTCCCCTTGTCAACGAGGAAAACGGACAACGAAACGTGCTTTTCGCCATCTTTTATGAGATGTCTCGGGCTTTGACAAGCTCGGAAGCAAAGGAAAAAACTTCGGATGGATCGTCTTGACGCTTCACCAATGCCGAGCCGACCACGATTCCATCGGCAATCCGTGCAACTGCCGCGACATGTTCAGGCGTCGAGATTCCGAAACCGACTGCGACCGGTAATACAGTTGCATCTCTCACACGTGATACGAGAGCCGTGAGTTCCTCCGGCAACTCCGATCGTTCACCGGTGACCCCCAGACTCGAAACGCAATACACGAAACCGCTCGAATACAAGGCCACCTTCTCGAGTCGCGCGGGAGTCGATGTCGGAGCAGCCAAGAAAACGGTGTCGAGATCGTGCGCCGCACGTAACCAAGGCCCCGCCATCTCGGGAGGCATATCGGGAACGATGACGCCCCCCACTCCGGCCGCACGCAAGGCATCGGCAACCTTCGGCAATCCCATGCGCATCAAAGGATTCAGATAGGTCATAAGCGCAACGGGAGGCGCATCGGGGCCGGCTTCTTTGAGAAAATCGGCTGCCAAGGCAATCGTCTCGGCCAGGCCGAAGCCTCCCTCGTTGGCTTGACGCGCCTTATCGGCGGCATTCCGAATCACGGGTCCGTCAGCCAAGGGATCGGCAAACGGCACCCCGAGCTCGATGAGATCGCTTCCCGCATCGGCGAGAGCGTGCAACGAGGCGAGCGAGGTCTCACGCGTCGGATAACCGGCCATCAGATACGTGACAAGGGCCGGGTGACCTTTTGAAAAAGCCCTCCCCAGACGTTGTGCGCCATCGCGGTTCGATTCGTCCTGCATTCGACTATTCTCCACCGAGCCCCGCCTCCCTCACGATATCGATATCTTTGTCACCGCGGCCGGAAAGGGTGACCACGACCGTTGCCTGTGGACCATACTTTTCAGCCAGACCGGGCAACAGCGCGAGCGCATGGCTGCTTTCGATGGCGGGAATGATTCCTTCGGTCAACGTGAGGAGCTCGAATGCTTTCAGCGCCTCCGTATCGCTGACGGGTTCATAACGCACGAACCCTTCATCTTTGAAGAACGCGTGCTCGGGACCGACGCCGGGATAATCGAGCCCGGCAGAGATCGAATAGGCCTCGAGCGGATTGCCGGCCTCGTCTTGCAACAGATAGCTGTAAAAACCGTGCATGATACCCGGACTGCCGAGCGTGAGCGATGCACCGGTTTCGCCCGTGTCCAGCCCCTTACCGGCCGCCTCAGCACCGACGAGTTCGGTGTCTGCGAACTGCGCGCCCGCCGAAACGAACGGGTAAAAAGTCCCGATTGCGTTGCTTCCGCCCCCGACGCATGCGCACACCGCATCGACGTGACCTATGTTCTTTTCAGCAAGTTGCGCGATGATTTCATTGCCGATGACCGACTGGAAATCGCGCACCATCAAAGGATACGGATGAGGGCCGACGGCCGAGCCGAGAACATAAAAGGTATCTTCGACACGCTCGACCCAGTGGCGCAAAGCCGCGGTGACCGCGTTGGCAAGCGTCCCGGAACCTTCATCGACGGGGATGACCTCGGCACCGAGAAGACGCATCTTATAGACGTTGAGCGACTGCCGGCGAATGTCTTCGACGCCCATGAACACGGCGCATTCAAGCCCCATGAGCGCCGCGGTCGTCGCGGTCGCCACTCCGTGCTGACCGGCACCGGTCTCGGCAATGACGCGCTTTTTGCCCATGCGCTTGGCCAGCAGACATTGTCCGAGCGTATTGTTGATTTTATGCGCCCCCGTGTGGCAGAGATCTTCGCGCTTCAACAACACCCGCCCTAATCCTACCGCCTCGGCCAATCGTTTCGCGGAATAAAGCGGCGTCTCACGTCCGACATAATTGACGTAAAGATCAGTGAGCTCAGCCGCAAACGCCTCATCCTCGCGCGCCTCTTTATAGGCAGCCGTGAGTTCGATAAGCGCGGGCATTACGGTTTCAGGCACGAATCGTCCGCCGTAGGGACCGTAAAAACCTTCTGCATCGGGTCCGAAATACGCCTCTTGGGCATTAGGAAATAACGTACTCATAGTAGCTGCTCCTCACAATCGACACTGCGAACCGCGTCGCAGAATGAATTCATTTCATCTCTGTCCTTTTCGCCCGGCGATTTCTCTACTCCGGAAGATACATCCACGCCGGCCGGCCGCGATATTCTTATACAATCGGCAACGTTTCTCGAGGTGAGACCACCCGCCACAAGCACCTGAGCCCACTGCGGAGGCACACCGACGGTCTCCCACGAAAATGTCTGCGAAGTCCCCCCTGCTTGCCCGGGAACGTGGGTGTCGAGCAAAAATGTCGACGCCGCACCGCGATAGCGCTCTAAAAGTCGCCAGGAAAAATTCTTCCCGACGGGAATCATCTTTATTACGGGAACGGTAACGGCCGCACAGTAATCGGGGGACTCGCTCCCGCTGAGCTGGACTGCGGACAGGCCACATCGCTTGACTACGTCGTTGACGAAGGAGAGTTCGGCATTCACGAATACCCCCACGCGCTCAACAGTCTGCCCACCGAAAACCGGGGCACCGCCGTAACCGGCCCCTATCGAGGGAACGACTGCGAATATTTCCATCGCTTCTTCGACGGTGACGCGACGTTTCGAGGGAGCCAGTATCACGCCGATGGCATCGGCGCCGGCCTTGACGGCCGCCTCGGCATCTTGTCGGCGAGTGATTCCGCATATTTTGACAAGCGTGTGTTTCATGATAGCTTCGCCTGTTTGTCGGATGGTTCGATTGCCCCCGCGTGGCACGCCTGTCAGCGAATTGAGCGTGGCGGCCGGATCTTGTGCCCGCATGAGCATCTCGCCGACAAGCACGGCGTTTGCAGAAGCGCCCGCGGCCTGTTCCACGTCGGCTTTGCTCTTGACTCCGCTCGCGCTCACCACGACAAGGCCCATCCCGGCAGCGGCTCGCACCACTTCGAGCGCGCGCGAACGATCGACTTTGAGCGTATGCAAATCGCGACTGTTCACTCCGATGATTCGAGCACCCGCATCGTGCGCCGCCGCGAGTTCGGTTTCATCGACCACCTCCACCAGTGCGCTCATCCCGACCTCGTGCACCGCGGCAAGATATTCTTCGAGCTTATCTCCGAGCACATTGACCATGAGTAGTATCGCGTCGGCTCCGAGAGCGCGAGCGACGTAAACTTGCGTGAGATCGACGACGAAATCTTTGCATAAAACGGGAAGTTCCACCGCATCTCGCACCAGCGCCAAATCTTCGAACGAACCTGCGAAACTTTCCGGCTCGGTGAGCACGCTCACCGCGGCCGCGCCGCCCTCTTGATACCTGCGGGCTTGCTCGGCGACGTTTTTATCGGGAGCGATACGGCCCACACTCGGAGAAGCCTTTTTCACCTCGGCGATGATTCCGACATCCGTGCGAGACGACAACGCGGCCTCGAAGCTATGCGAAGACACACGACTCAAGGCGTGTTGCTTGAGCTCGACTACCGAACGCGTACCGTATTCGACTGCGATGCGAGCGGTTCTGCGCTCCACCATATTCGTCAAGAAGTTCATTCCACTTCCGCCTTTGCGAGCTGCTGCGACAAAGCCACCAACGCGTCGAGCGCGGCAAGCGCTTTACCGGAATCGATACTTTCCTTTGCGAGTTTCACGCCCTGGATCACATCGTCCACTTTGCCGGCGGCGACGAGTGCCGTGGCGGCGTTGAGCAGCACGATGTTGCGTCGCGCGCCCTGCTCTCCGGCAAGGATCTTTCGCAGAATATCGGCGTTTTCCTCCACCGTGCCTCCGGCGATATCGGCAACGCTTCCCCGCCTCAAACCGACGCTTTCGGGCGTGATTTCATAGAGGAAGACGTGACCGTCGTGGTAGTCGGCCACGGTGGTGACGCCGTCTCCCGATACCTCGTCCATCCCGGGATGTCCGTTGACGATTATGGCCCGCTCGGCTCCGAGACGCCCGGCGACTTCTGCCATCATGGGCGCCAACTTCGCGTCATAGACGCCGAGAAGCTGGCGTTTTGCGCCGGCCGGATTGGTGAGGGGACCGAGTATGTTGAACACCGTGCGTATACCGATTTCACGACGCGTCGGCCCCGCATGGCGCATACTTGCGTGCAGAGCTTGGGCGAACAGGAAACCGATACCGATTTCATCGACGCAGCGCGCCACATCCGTCGGATTCAGCGTCAAATCGACGCCGAGAACTTCGAGCACATCGGCGCTTCCCGACGACGAGGAAACCGCACGGTTGCCGTGCTTGGCGACCGGCACTCCGGCGCCTGCGACCACGAAAGCCGCGGTCGTCGATATGTTGAACGTATGCAATCCGTCGCCGCCGGTTCCGCAGGTATCGATATAGCCCGAAACCTTCGGTGCGACGGGGGTGGCGCGATCGCGCATCGCCCGGGCGAATCCGACGATTTCATCGACGGTCTCACCCTTCATGCGGATGGCGACTATGAGCGCGCTGATTTGTGAGGCGGTCGCCTCGCCGTCCATGATTTCTCCCATGACACGTTGTGCTTCGATTTCGGAAAGTGAGCCCCCCGACGCGACACGTGCGATGCCGCCGACGATGGTGTCGACCTCGGTCGCCGCAACACTGGCTCTTTGCGAGCCGCCCGACGCCGAAACGATTGAAGGTGCACCGCTCACATGATGGGACAGTGGAACCTCATCGGCGATATCGAGGAAGTTGGCGAGTAGTTTCGTCCCTTCCGGAGTGAGCACGCTTTCGGGATGGAATTGCACTCCGAATACGGGGAGGGAAACGTGTTGCAGCCCCATGATGGTGCCGTCGGCGGTTCGCGCGGTCACGTTCAAAACATCCGGCACACTCTCGTTTGCGACTCGAAGCGAATGATACCGAGTCGCGGAAAACGGATTCGGAACACCGGCAAACACACCGGAACCGTCATGGATCACCTTGTCGGCTTTTCCGTGTACCGGCTTATCGGCACGCTCCACCGATGCCCCGAAGACCTCCGCGATCGACTGGTGTCCCAAACACACGCCGAGCACCGGAATACCGGCATCGGCAGCCGCCCTTATGACATCGCGCGAAATACCCGCGTCATCGGGCGTCCCCGGCCCCGGAGATATAACCACGCCTTTCGGATTGAGCGCAAGCGCTTCCCGAGCGGTCAACACGTCGTTGCGACGCACCTCGACTTGTGCCCCGAGTGCCGACAAAAGTTGCACCAGGTTATAGGTGAATGAATCGTAATTATCGATGATGAGAATCATTGCGCATCACCACCTTCCACCGGGTGTGCGGAGTCGGGCGCGGCTTTTTCGTTTCCTTTGTCGAACACTTTCGTGCTCCTCATACCGGCGGCAAGTTCGAGAGCGCGATGCAGAGCACGGGCCTTATGGAGGCACTCCTCGTATTCGCTCTCGGGATCGGAGTCGGCAACGATTCCCGCGCCGGCTTGCAAATAGGCGGTGCCGTTGGCGATAGCCACCGTTCTGATGGTGATGCACATGTCCATAGCGCCGTCGAGCCCGATGTAGCCGACCGTACCGGCATAGGGTCCGCGCGCTTCTTTTTCGAGCTCGGCGATAATCTCCATCGCACGGACTTTGGGAGCACCCGAAACCGTACCCGCCGGAAACGTCGCCTCGAGAGCATCGAATGCATCTTTATCCGCGGCAAGCGTACCGGTGACATTGCTCACGATGTGCATGACATGACTGTAATACTCGACATCCATGAGCTCATCGACGCTCACCGATCCCGGTGTCGACACCCGGCTGATGTCGTTGCGGCCGAGATCGACCAGCATGACATGCTCGGCCCGCTCTTTCTCGTCGTCGAGCAAATCGGCGCGTAACTTGCTGTCCTCTGCGGCACTCTTGCCGCGAGGACGAGTGCCGGCCAAAGGACGTGTGAGAACCGTGTCACCTTCGAGTCGAACGAGCGGTTCGGGGCTGGAACCCACAAGCGTCACGTCGCGTGTTCGCACGTAGAACATGTAAGGGCTGGGGTTGACGGCGCGCAATACGCGGTAAAGATCGAGCCCGTCGCCTTCGAAGGGAGTGGTGAAACGTTGCGAAAGAACGATTTGGAAAATGTCGCCGGCCAGAATATGCTCCTTGGCCGTGTTGACTTGTTCGATGAAATCCTCATGGCTCGTGTGCGCCGTGAGAGGAACGTCCGTACTGGCACCGACCACACCGAGCTCGGCGCCGCGCGGTCCGGCATCGATGCGTTGCAAATAGGCATCAATGCGCTTGGTCGCAGCCTCGTAAGCAAGTTCGGGAGCACCTCCCGGCCGAGTCGGCGTGATGACCTGCATGATGCGACGAGCATGATCGAATGCGACGACGACGTCTGTCATCATGAAGCAAAAATCAGGCGCGCCTATCTGATCGTTGGGGTGGCGAGGAACTTTTTCAAACGATGCGGCCGTCTCGTAGCCGACGTAACCGACTGCTCCGCCCACGAAAAGCGGCAGCCCCGGAATGCGCGCGACTTTACCTACAGAAAGTTCGCGTGACACGACGCGCAAGGGATCCTCCGCGTATTCTCCGTGTACCATCTCCCCGTCGATGAGCACTTCGTGCCCTCGCGCGGTGATGACCGATCTGTCCCCGACGCCGATGAAACTGTACCGGCCGAGGCGTTCGCCGCCGACGACGCTTTCAAGGAGAAACGCGTGTTCCTCCCCTTCCGAAAGCGCCATGAATGCGCTGATCGGCGTCGCGAGATCGGCATAGACCTCGCGGACGACCGGCACGACATCGTATTCGGATGCGAGTCTGATGTACTCTTCTTTGCTTGGTGTGAACATATGGAACCATCCTTCCCGAACGTATGAGGATTTCTACTTCGGGAAGCAAAAAACCTCCCGTCAGCCAAGGGACGAGAAGATTTCTCGCGGTACCACCCTTGTTGACCAAACCGGGAGGTTCGGACCACTTAGAACTGTCAGCTTATCGGCAACAAGATCTCCGATGTATGCACGGCCCACTGCAAGAGTGGAACACATCAGCATTAATGCATGCTGAAGGCTCGGGGGCCCATTCGGCTTGTCCGTTCGCGCCGGGATTCCACTATCCCCGGTTCTCTGGTGCGTCGGTTCCTGCCTACTATTCCCCATCGCGTACACTGCTGTACAAGTGTCCGCAAGTATATACCGATAAAATAAATCACGCAAGAGTACGACTAAAATATCTCCACACTTGCGTAACTCGGGCCTCTAACGGGTAGACTACATATATATACCAACTATTGCATCGAGAGGAAAATCATGGATTCCTTTTCACAGAACTATCGGTCGCTTCTCACCGAACGTCATCAACCACCGTGCATATCGATTTATCTCCCTACTCACCTGAATTATCCCGATAACCTTCAAGACCCCATTCGATTTCGCAATTCGATTCACCGGGTTGAAAAGAGTCTGAGCCAGAAATATCCAGATGCCGATGCAGACACGCTCCTCGCCCCGCTTAAAAAGCTGGCCGAAGATAAAGAATTTTGGAACAACACCCACAGCGGGCTCGCGGTTCTTGCCGCCGGTGGAGAATCACAAGTATATTCGCTACAAGCCTCGGTCGCAGAGGCGGTCGTGGTAGACGATAGGTTCTTCACAAAACCGTTGGTTGACATCTTGGAACCGATGGAGCGTTATCACGTCCTCGGCGTGGAGCTGAACAAGATATACCTTTTCGAAGGTACCAGATACTCGATTCGTGAAATCGAACTGCACGCGGATGCGCCGAAAACCATCGAAGATGCACTCGGTGCTTTACTTACCGAGAAGTACACCACGATTTCCTCCGGAGCGAGAGGAGCTCCATCGACGTTCCACGGGACGGGTGCGCGCAAAGATGAGGTCGATTCCGATGCTACGAGATACTTCCGCATCATCGACCGGTGGATGCTCGAACGCTACTCCCGTCCTTCGGGGCTGCCGCTCATCCTGGCATCGCTCCCTGAGCATCAGAAGGAGTTCCACAGCATCAGTAAAAACCCGGACCTCGAGGCGGAGGGAATCGAAGCCGATCCGGCCTCCCTGACGGGCGAAGAGATGCGTGAACAGGCGACCAAGATCATCGAGCGACATCGTATTGAGTTTGAAGGCGAAATACTCGACCGCTTCAACACAGTTTACGGGCACGGTGGTTCAAGTAGTGACATCGCTGAAATCGCTCATGCTGCAGTGGATGGCAGGGTCTGGACGCTCCTCATGGAGTCCGGTCGAACGGTCCGAGGGACGCTTGATGAAAAAACCGGGTCGGTCGAATATCTTGATGAAGAAGATGCTCCCGAACTTCTCGAACAACTTGCAGAGATGTCTATCCGAAACGGCGGTGAAATTGTGGTACTTCCACCCAGCCGAATGCCTTCGACAAGCGGCGCGGCGGCGATTTTCAGGTTCTGATTCGTCTATGAAGCATATCTCACCACGGTGAATCGGTAGATGTGCACCTTCTCGTCAGGCCTGATCCCACCTTTTTGTCTACAGATGGCAATCTGTTCCGCGACGCTGTCGACGCCTTCGAGATGAGGCAACAACACACCTCGGCGTCCATCATCGGTGGCGACGATCACCCCGTAGATTTGCGGGTCGAGCACGGACAAGTCGGTGGTCGGCACCGGCGGCTCTAGAACGTCGACACTCACATCCAGCGCGTCGAACTCCTCACGGATCACCGGAAAGAACCGCGGATCATAAGCAGCGGAGGATATCGCGTTTTCTATGACTTCCTCGGCGAGGCTTTCCCGAACCGGCTCTATCGTGCCGATGCAACCGCGCAACGATCCGTCCTTCTCATGCAAAGTGACGAAACACGCAGCCTTCTTATCCAGGCTCGGAGGCAGGCCGTCGGGAACAGACATCGTCGCACCCGTATCGAGATACTGTCGTATGGCCTCTCCGGCCAGTCCCAAAATGTCCATTCTTCATTCCACCTCAAAAGTCGCAACGAGATACCCCACACCGAAAGGACCCTCGAAGGACAACACCCGGGATTCGACTTCCAATCCTTCGAGCGCGCCCAAGAGGAAGAGTATCGACCTCAAACCGCACTCGGCGCCTTCCTCCAAAGTGACCGGATCGATATCGAGAAGCGCCTGCGCATCGCGTTCGCGCACCGCTTTGATGATGATGTCGTCGATTACCGGACCGGAGGGGTGGTATCCGTAGGGGCCGTCGCTTTCAAGGACGTGCGACAGATCGCCCGAGGCGATGATGGCGCATCTCCTTCCATCCAGCTTTAGCTGGGCTCCGACCTTCTTGCCGGTATCGTAGTAATACTCGTACGAGGGGTTCGTCACCAGTATCTTCTCGATATCGACGTCTTGACGGAGATGTTTGCGCAGGTAATGGAGGGGAACCTCGAAACCGTAATCACGATGAGGCGAGATGATTATCACCCTCTCGGGATCGGCTTCACCGAGTTTCTCAGCGGCCGCCTCCAAAGCCTCGACGGTCCGCTTCACCTTCACGAGGTCGTCCCCGCCGATTTCAGGGATGATCAACGGCGGGTGAGGCGATATCACACCGAATACCAACATCGATTGCCTCCTTAGACATTGCCGATATGGATATGTTCCAGACCGAGGTCGCGACCGATTTCGGCGGCGAGCTCAAGGGTTTCGATGGGGGTGACCGGCGTTTGCGGCATCTTCCACGCCGGGAAAAAGCGGGATATATGCCAGGGGACATCCTCGCCGACTTCTTTGGCGATAAACTCGGCGACCGCACGCAATTGGTCTTTTCTGTCGTTGACTTCCGGGATGACCAACGTGGTGATCTCGAGATGGATGCCGAGCCGCTTGATCGCAACCAGGTTCTCCATCACGAACTTCGCCCTGCCGCCGCAATACCTTTGGTAGACGGCATCATCGGGGCCTTTGAAGTCGACGTTGATCGCATCGAGATACGGAGCGATCGCCTCAAGTGCCTCGGGGGTCATATAGCCGTTGCTCACCCAGACGTTCTTGAGCCCGGCCTCGCGCGCCACCTTCATCGTATCGAGCGCGTACTCGATGAATATCGTCGGTTCGGTATACGTGTATGAGATGGACGGGCACCCGTAGTCGAGCGCCTGAGCGACATGCTCCTGTGGGCTGATGTCCGACCCCATGATGAGACCGTTCGGCTTCGAGCTCTGGGATATCTCCCAATTCTGGCACCAGTCACACTTGAAGTTGCATCCGACGGTGGCGAAGGAGTAGGTGGTCGTGCCGGGCATGAAATGGAAGAGCGGTTTCTTCTCGATGGGGTCGATACTCACGGAGACGGCCTTGCCATAGTTCAAAGCATAGAGCACGCCCCCGCTATTCTCGCGGACACCGCAGATGCCGCGCTTGCCGTCTTTGATGCGGCAGCGATGGTTGCACACCCCGCACACGACGACGTGCTCGGGTTCCCTGGTATATAGGATCGCCTCTTCCATAGGGTGATTATACCCACATGAAAGAGGCTTTTGATACCGATTTCACAGCGCAGACGCATTTTCGATTTTCGAAATCTACTCGACAAATCTCCTTTATTCTCGTTTTCGAGTTGACAAGACTATGCCACTGGTTTATAAATCATACTATTCATATATGATTTATATGAATATATGAGCAACGTATCGAGATAGAGCTGAAAGGGTTGGAAGTTTTGGATCTCGTCTTCATGAAAACATATGCTCCGCTCTTCGTCACAGCCGCGAAATTGACGTTGTCCATCTCGTTTTGGGGCATTCTGTTCGCACTCGTCGTCGGATTGTTTTGCGGGCTCATCCTCTACTTCAAAATCCCGGTAGCGAGTCGTATCGTATCGGGATATATCGAGCTATCGCGCAACACTCCCCTCCTCGTCCAACTCTTCCTCCTCTATTTCGGTCTCCCGAAATTGGGAATCATCATCAGCTCCGAAGGGTGTGCGATTATCGGTCTGACGTTCTTGGGCGGAAGTTACATGGCCGAAGTTTTCAGAAGCGGTCTTGAATCCGTGGAGAAAAGCCAGATCGAATCGGGCATGAGCATCGGTCTCAACCGACTGCAAATCGTTCGCTATGTCGTATTACCCCAAGCGCTCTCGGTTTCCGTTCCCGCCCTTTTTGCAAACGTCATCTTTCTCATAAAGGAAACTTCCGTGTTCAGCGCCGTTGCTTTAGCCGACTTGATGTATGTCGCGAAGGACCTCATCGGGCTCTATTACAAAACCAACGAAGCTCTTCTCATGTTGGTAATCGCTTATTTGGTGGTACTGTTGCCGATCTCGCTTCTCTCATCGCTCTTGGAGAGGAGGCTTCGCTATGCAGGATTTGGGAATTAAAGTCCTCTTCGAGGGCAGTAACTTCACGCGCCTGCTTTCCGGACTCTGGGTCACGGTCGAGATCTCGCTCGTTTCCGTGGCGATTTCCCTCGTTTTGGGCGTCTTGCTGGGCATGGTGATGACACTCAAGAATCCGATAACGAAAGTTCTCACCAAAATATTCCTCGAATTCAATCGTCTGATGCCCCAGTTGGTGTCGTTGTTCCTCGTGTATTTCGGGCTGACCACTGCGTTCGGCATCGACCTCTCCGGACAGACCTCGGCGATAATCGTCTTTTCTTTGTGGGGCACCGCCGAAATGGGCGATTTGGTCCGAAGCGCACTGATTTCAATCCCGAAACATCAGTACGACAGCAGCGCCGCGCTCGGCCTCACAAAGCTACAGGCCTATCGCTATGTTGTCATTCCCCAAACTCTGCGACGCCTGACTCCGCCGGCCATAAACCTGACCACACGCATGATAAAAACCACCTCGCTCGTCGTTCTCATCGGTGTCGTAGAAGTTCTCAAGGTCGGACAGCAGATAATCGATGCCAACCGCTATACCACTCCCGATGCTGCATTGTGGATCTACGGGGTCATTTTCTTCCTTTATTTCATCGTCTGTTATCCGATTTCCAAATTGGCCGGCAGATTAGAAAAACAATGGAAGAATTGAGGTGAAAATGATGACAAAAAATGTAAACACATTGCTCGAAATCGAGCATTTGCAAAAGAAATACGAAGATGCCGAAGTTCTGAAGGACATATCCTTTAAGGTCGATATCGGTGAAGTGACCGTGGTGATAGGCCCTTCGGGCAGCGGCAAAAGTACTCTTCTGCGATGTATCAACGGGCTGGAGGATATCCAGTCCGGGAGAATTATTTTGGATGGGCAATCGATAACAGACGGGAAGACGAAATGGAGCCTGATCCGACAAAAAATCGGTATGGTATTCCAAAGCTACGATCTGTTTCCCAATATGACTGTTTTAGAAAATGTACTGCTCGGTCCCACCAAGGTGCAGAAACGAACGAAACAAGAAGCGACGGCTTCCGCCGAACAAAAACTGCTCCGGGTCGGACTCTTAGAAAAAAGAGATGCTTATCCTCGTCAGCTCTCCGGCGGTCAGAAACAGCGCGTAGCTATCGTTCGCGCCCTTATGATGGAGCCGGAAGTCATGCTTTTCGATGAAGTCACGGCAGCGCTCGATCCCGAGATGGTTCGCGAAGTGCTCGACGTGATACTTGAGCTTGCAAAGGGTGGCATGACAATGGTAATCGTCACCCATGAAATGCAGTTCGCTCAAGCGATTGCCGACCGCATCATATTTATCGATGACGGTGAGATCGTCGAAACCGGCAAACCCGAAGAGTTCTTCACTCAACCGAAGACCGAACGAGCACAGAAGTTTTTGAATATGTTTACTTTCGAATAATGAATAGAGGAACCAGTATGAAAAAACCAATCAGATTCACAGCACTTGCACTTACGCTTGTTCTAGCATTCGCCCTGCTTGCGGGATGCAGCGGAACCAAGGGCAAAACCGCAACGACAAGTGCCGCTTCAAGCACTACTTCGACGACCGGGGAGGCACGATCAGTTGCTGAAATCAAGAAAAGCGGCAAAGTCATCATCGGCGTATTCAGTGATAAAGCGCCATTCGGATACATCGACTCAAATGGTGTCTATCAAGGATACGATGTATATTTCGGTAACCGCATCGCAAAAGATCTCGGCGTGAAGGCCGAGTACGTTTCAGTGGAGCCGGCGAGCCGCGTCGAATATTTGAAGGCCGGCAAAGTCGACATCATTTTGGCGAACTTCACCGTTACCGCGGAGCGTGCGCAGTCCGTAGATTTCGCTCTCCCTTACATGAAAGTGGCAATCGGCGTCGTCAGCCCGACGAAGTCTGAGATCACAAAGCCCGAACAACTCAACGGCAAGACTTTGATCATTGCAAAAGGTACGACTGCGGAGACCTTCTTTTCAAAGAACTACCCGAAGGTCAAACTGTTGAAATTCGACCAGTACGCCGAAGCCTATAACGCGCTGCTCGACGGACGTGGAGACGCTTTCTCCACCGACAACACCGAAGTACTGGCGTGGGCATTGAAGAATAAAGGCTACTCCGCCGGCATCGACAACCTCGGCAGCCAAGACACCATCGCCCCTGCTGTTAAAAAGGGCAATACCGACTTGCTGAACTGGATTAATGCCGAGACCAAGACGCTCGGAAATGAGAAGTTCTTCCATGCAGACTACGCCAAGACATTGGCACCTGTTTACGGCAGTGCCGTATCTCCCGAAAAGCTCGTCGTCGAAGGTGGAATAGTTAAATAAGCATCATCGAAAAAGCGCACGCACGGACCCGGGCGACGGAGCCCGACTGATGCGACCTTTATCAAACAAAGCAGCAGGGAACTTTTCCCTGCTGCTTTGTCGTGAGAGTCTAGTAATCCTTCTCCCGTATCGCATCGATATGCGCCTGCTTTTGGGCGGCAGTGGCATGCGCGTACTGGTTGAGCTCAGCATAGATATTTCCTATATCCGCCAACGAAAGGGCGAGTGGAGTTTGTTTTACCGTCGCCCCCACCGCTTTCGCAAGGTTCTGTCTTTGAAGAACCCACGTGTTTTCTTTGGACACGGATATTTTTTTGAGTTCGCATTTTTCGCTGAAGACGACGTAACTATAATAAGGGACATCGTTGTAGCTCTTTAAATTAGCCTTGAGGTGCTTGATGTGACCTGAATTTTGCCATACAGGATTGGCAAACCGATTCTTCTGTCTGTTTTCGAGTGATTGCGTCCACATTTTGTCGGTGTCTTTCCCGAATATCCAACCGGAATAATTTTTCGATTCGATGACGAAAATGCCCATCGGGTGAATCATGAGGAGATCGACTTCAGATGTTCCGCCCGCATCGGTCGGTAGATAGACATTGAACAAAAACCGCTTATGCCCGGGAACTTTCTCCAACTTGCGGAAACTCAGATATTCTCCGTGCGCGCCCTTATCGAAACGTACTTTGAACCATGGCGCACCCGTTTCGCGCCGATAAATTGTATCCCTATATCCGAGGAAAAATATCAGCATCCACACCATAGGAGGAATAAGAATAGCGAAGATTACCAAAATAAATAAAAACATACGGGTCGTCCCCCTCTGCCTATTTGTCCTCGATAGTATCCTCGCGTCACGAAAACGTCACAGCGACAAATATTATTATAAGCATAGCAAAAGCAAAGGGAAATGCCGGTTTGCCAAGAGGGACCGACCGCTATTTTGCCAATCTTATGTATTGCTTTACGAACTCGACTGAAACATCGACACCGATTATTTGAACTATTTATTAACACATAACGTGTTGATATAAACACAATATGTGTTAATATCAACATTAACGAAAGGACTCCGTCATGACACCGATATTAGAGGGAATTTACGGAAATAGAGCCGCCGCACAAGTTTTGCTTTTCATCCAAGCATACGGTTCCGGATACGCTTCCCGAATTGCGACCATATTTGATACACAGCAGACAAGCATTTACCGACAGCTCATTCGGCTTGAGGCAAGCGGAGTGTTGGTCAGTCGCACCGTCGGAAAAACCCGCGTCTTTGAATTCAACGATCGAAACCCTTCAGTGAGAAATCTTCGCCAATCCCTTGCACGCGAGCTTGACCTTCTCCCCGACGACCAAGTAAAGAAATACTTTCGTCAGCGACAACGGCCCCGTCGAACAGGAAAGAGGCTATAGCGGTGACACCCATTGGCAAGGAAACCACTTTGGAAGAAATTGCAGCGATTGTCAGCCAAACACTTGAGACGGCCGGCATCATTGCCACACTTTCAGGGGGCGGTGCTGTAACAATCTACAGCATGAATGACTATATGAGTTTCGACCTCGATTTTGTTACCAGCGAGAGAAACTCCATCATTGCTGATGCGATTGCTCCTTTAGGATTTCATCAAGTCATCAGAACTAGGCAGTTCGAACATCCTGACTCGGAATATTATCTTGAGTTCCCTCCTGGTCCACTTTCTTTCGGCGAAACCGTCATTCTTGAACAAGATATGCACCTCATACACACCGACTACGGGACGCTAAGAATTGTGACCCCGACACAAAGCATAATGGATCGCATCGCGGCCTACGTTCATTGGACAGATAACCAGTCCTTCGATCAAGCTATCGCCATTGCCCGGAAGAACAAAATCGACTGGGAAGCCCTAAATAAATGGAGCACTAAAGAAACTATCGACCCAGCGGTCATCGAACGCTTAAAAACCCACGTGAATCGAGGACTATCTCAATGAAAAACAGCTTGTATCCTCTCGACCCTGCATTTTTCGATCCCGAGATCTCTCCGGCAGATGACTTCTTCGGTTATGTGAACGGTGGCTGGTCGGTCGAAAATCCCGTGCCGCCCGCCTACGGTTCGTGGGGCGCTTTCAATGAAGTCAACGAGCGGAACCTTGATATTTTGCATCGCCTGTTAAACGATGCCGCCGAAAACTCCCCTGCGAACGGCACGGCATCGCAGATGACCGGTGACTACTTTTCCTCCGCCATGGATGAGGCGTCGATTTCGCAAGCGGGAACAACGCCACTCGACGAATTCCTCGCACGGATATCCTCTCTCAGTTCACTCGAAGATGTGCGCGCGGTCGTGGTCGAACTGAACAGAATCGGCGTCGGCCCGCTCATGGATATCGGTATAGCTCCTGATTTCGAGAATGCAGACGCGTATCTGCTCTACGTCGGACAAGGCGGAACCGGACTACCCGAACGCGATTACTATATTCGCGACGATGAGCGTTCCCTGCAGCTTCGTGAAGCGTACGAGGCGCATATCGCACGCCAACTGACGAATCTCGGCGATTCGCAAGAAAGTGCGGCCGACGCGGCAAAGCGTATCGTCGCTTTCGAAACCCGCCTGGCACAAGTTTCCTATCCTGCCGAGAAAATGCGCGACGTTCAACTCACCATGAATCGTTATGAGGTATCCGCACTCGACGATTTGATGCCGACGCTCAAGCTCACGGCACTCATCACCGCGCTCAGCCCATCTGTTACGACAGTATGCATCGACAATCCGGGGTTCTTCACCGGTCTTCAAGCGACACTTGACGAAGCCCCTTTGAGCACCGTGCGCGATTATCTGCGCTGGAATCTCATTCGTGCCTACGCCTCCGCCCTGCCCGCCGAGTTTGAACAAGAATCGTTCGACTTTTACGGACGCACTTTGGGCGGACAGAAAAAAATGCGCCCGCGATGGAAGCGGATCCTCGACGCGATGAGCACAGACCTCGGAGAACTCGTTTCGCAACTCTATGTCGATGAAGCGTTCTCCGCAGAATCGAAGAGTCGCTGCGAACATATGGTCGACCGTCTGCTTTCGGCGATGGGCGACTCGATTCGAAACGCCGAGTGGATGTCTGAGGACACCAAGCCAAAAGGGCTTGAGAAGCTCGCGGATTTCAAATATAAAATCGGATTTCCCGACACGTGGAAAGATTACTCGGGGCTTACCGTCGGTCGGACATCGTATGCCGAAAATCGCATGCGCTGCGCCGCTTTCGAGCACGACCGCCAAATCGGCCGCCTCGGGCAACCTGTCAATCGCAACGAATGGGCCATGCCGCCGCATACGGTCAATGCGTACTATCACCCGCTCCTCAACGAAATCGTTTTTCCCGCCGGCATTTTGCAGCCACCGTTCTTTTACGCCGATGCCGACGATGCCGTAAACTTCGGCGCAATCGGTGCGGTCATCGGTCATGAAATCACCCACGGCTTCGACGACCAGGGCAGCCACTTCGACACAAACGGGTCGCTTCGCGATTGGTGGACCGAGAGTGACCGCCTCGAATTCGATCGTCGTGCCCACGTGCTCGTCGACCAGTTCGACGCCTATGGAGTCGTCGACGACCTGCATGTCAACGGCCGCCTCACATTGGGCGAAAACATAGCGGATTTGGGCGGCCTTTCGCTCGCGCTTGTCGCGCTGCGCGATGTCGGAGGCGACACGGGCGAACCGATTGACGGCTTCACTCCCCGGCAACGATTCTTCATGGCATGGGCGACCGTTTGGCACATGAATTACACCGATGAATACGCGCGCCTGCTCGTCAATATCGACCCGCATTCTCCTGCACGGTTTCGCGTGAATGCACCGCTTTCCAACACCCCGGCGTTTGCCGAGGCGTTCGACATTCCGGAAGGCTCCGCCATGAGACGTCCAGAATCGCTACGAGCCCATATCTGGTAGGTCGAAGCTGTGCAACCCCCGAGGAGGCGGGGTTTTACTGCCGCAACAACAACCGTCTGCGGAACAAAACCACCCTACAAAAATAAAAAAATAGGCAATTTGCAAAAACTAAGCGATACTTGAATGAAATCTCCGAGCTAGTAATTCTAACCGGCATTAGATATGCGCGCATGATTATTAGACGATAGGGTGCTCTTGGAAACGGGTGTGCCTTCCATTATTTGAAAAGGAGTAAATATGAGTTTGGTTAAGAACAGGGTTAAGTTTCTTTGCGCGGCGTTACTGGTGGCACTATCGGTGTTTGTTCTTTCGGGATGCGGAGCAAAGGCGCCTCAGAAGGTCACAAAAGCGCCAACTCCGAAGCAGGTAAATATGGTCCTTGCTTCAACCACATCCACGCAAGATTCAGGTTTATTCGATGTGTTGATTCCTGCCTTCGAAAAGGCGAATCCAACAATCAAGGTTCAAGTTGTAGCAATCGGAACCGGAGAGGCGATCCAAAAGGGTCGCGACGGTGATGCAGACTGCTTGCTCGTCCACGCGAAGTCGGATGAAGAGCAGTTCGTAAAAGACGGCTATGCAGATTCACGTGCGGACGTCATGTACAACCAATTCGTGATTGTCGGCCCCGCAAACGATCCCGCAAAGATTGCAGGATCAAAGACCGCCGCTGAGGCATTCAAAAAAATCGCCGACGAGAAAGCGAAGTTCGTCTCACGTGCCGATGACTCGGGGACGAATAAAAAAGAACTTAAGATTTGGAAGGCTGCGGGCATCACCCCAAGCGGTTCCTGGTATAAGAAGTCAGGGCAAGGCATGGGCGAAACGCTCAAGATGGTTGATGAGCTGGGCGCTTACACTCTCACCGATCAGGCTACTTATCTGGTAATGGAGAAAGAAAAGGCTATCGAAAGCAAGGTCCTCTTTGCGGGTGCGCCTGACTTGTTTAACCAGTATGGCGTTCTCGTCGTAAAGGGTGCAAAGCAAGAAGCTGCGGCTCAGACCTTCCATGATTGGATTTTGTCAAAAGAAGCCCAGCAGACGGTCATCAAAAACTTCGGCACGGCAGACTTCGGCAGTCCGTTGTTCACACCAAACGCGAAGTAGTTGCTTGCACAGTTATGATAGATTTTGCTAAATTCTCAATATTTACGGACGCCATCAAGGGCGGATTCGGTCTGCTGAGCTCGGGAGTCATCGACGTCTGGACGATTGTCCTCACATCGCTTAAGGTCTCGTCGCTTGCCGTGTCCATCGCTCTGTTGATCGGCATCCCGTTTGGCTATTACTTGGGAACACGGCGATCTGTCAGTCGAACTACCGCGCTCGTTATTGCTAATGCCGGTATGGGTTTACCACCGACGGTGGTCGGCCTGTTTATATCAATGTTGTTATCACGGAGGGGCCCTTTAGGAGATTTAGGGCTCCTCTACTCTCAAACAGCGATGGTTATCGCACAGATTGTTATTGCAGCACCGATTGTAGCCGCAATTGTCGCCTCGGGCGTTTCCGCCGTGCCCGCGCAGCTCAGGCTCCAAGTGCGCTCACTTGGAGCAAGCCGCATTCAAGAGGCGGTTCTCACACTGAAAGAAAGCAGAATGGTGCTATTTGCCGCGGTTGCGGCAGGATTTGGATCGATTATCTCCGAAGTCGGCGCCGTGCAAATGGTCGGCGGCAATCTTGAGGGAGAAACGCGCGTCATGACGACCGCGATTGTGCAGTTTACGCGCATGGGCAATTATCCTGAGGCGGTGGCGCTCGCCATCGTTTTACTGGCGATCATCATTGCGGTCAATGTATTCGTGACGCTCGGCCAGACAAGCAGCGATCGACATACTAAGGCGATAAATTAATGAAATTATCAGCTCACGATATCGTTGCTCAGAGAAAGTCGTTCCGGCTTGATATTCCGTCTTTCACGCTGAAAAAGGGAGAAATTAAGGCGATTTTAGGACCCTCCGGCTCAGGAAAAACGATGCTTCTCTCCATTTTGGGCGGACTCGAAAACCCGACGCAAGGGTCGGTCGAACTTGATGGACGCCCGCTTACGCGTCAGGTCGCACGCAAGAACATCGCCGCGGTTTTCCAGTTCCCGTATCTCATCAAGGGAACGGTGATTCAAAACGTCTCATACGGTCTCAAACTGCGCCATCTCTCCCACGCGGAATATGGACCACTGGTTGAGGAAGCACTTACGCTCGTAGGACTCGAAGGGTATGAGAATCGTTCGGTGCACGAGCTTTCCGGCGGCGAGCAGCAGCGCGTCGCGTTCGCGCGCGCTTTGGTGCTCAAGCCCGCTGTGCTCCTTCTCGACGAACCGCTCTCGTCTCTCGACACGAATCTGAAAGAGCATATCTCCGTGGAGTTTTCCCATATCCTGCGCTCACAGAAGATGAGCGCGGTCTATGTTACGCATGACCGCAAAGAGGCGCTGAGCGTCGCCGACACCCTTGCCGTCATGTCGCACGGTGAGATTATCTCCGAAGTAGACGTCAATCATTTTTATCGGGCGGCGGAAAACCCGGAGGCGCGCGAATTTCTCAATTTATCGACTCCGTTGCATGTTGAATTTGAGGGGAGTATTTCTTCAGACGGCACTGTGGTAGAGCTCCATTTGGGCAGCGAAAATCTACCTGTCACATTGGCACCTGAAGAAATAAATGGATTTAAGCATAAAATGGAAGGGGGAAGTAAGCTCAACATCTTTGTTGCGCCCGAAGATGTTTTGCTTCTTGCCGAGGATGAGAAAGTCCCCGATGTTGCTCGATGGCTGCCGACAAACGGCACGGTCCTGAGCATTTTCGAGCAAGGGGAACGGGCGCGGGTATTGGTGCAAACACCTCTTGGAAATGTTGAATCTCATATTTCGAGAGAGCACTGCAAGAGACTCGGGCTCAAAGCCGGCGTTCACGTTCACACTATTCTCACTTTTTACCACCTTGAATTCCCGCAACATAAAAAATAAGATCAAAGGTTAAAATCTTGACTGAAAATGAGACCATATCGCTTCCGATAACCACCGTCATCCTGGCGGGCGGTCGCTCCATGCGCATGGGCATGGATAAAACGCAGATTCCATTGGGAGGCCTGCCGCTCGTTGCGCGCGCGGTCGCCAACGCCGGGGCGTTTTCAAATCATGTCGTCGTGGTCACGAACCGCGTCGAAGATTTGCCGACGGAGTATTTGCCCGAAGACCTCACGGTGCTCAAAGACAGCGTAGCCTATCAGGGCCCGCTTGGCGGACTCGCCACTGCTCTGGCAGAAGTAAAAGACGAATGGGTACTCGCATGCGCCGCCGATATGCCGTGGATTATGCCGCAGGTCGTGGAGGAACTCTACCGCCACACCGACGGTTACGACGTGGTCCTCGCATCGGGGCCCGACGGACCCGAGCCGCTCTGCGCGCTGTATCGCACCGCGACGGTAGCTCCCGTCGCCGACAAAGCGATTGCTTCGGGCAGGCGCCGACTTATTGCGCTGTTCGATGAACTGAGGGTCTGTGAGATTCCGATTGAGCATATCCAAAAAATCGACCCGGACCTCAGGTCGTTCTTCGACATCAACACGCAAGTCGAGCTTGCCGAGGCGCGCGAGCTTGCCGACAAAATGGGCCTTTCCACTCCCGAACAGGACGAGGAACTGCTCGAGAGGCTCGCATCGCTGCCCTATGCTGAAAAGCCTCAGCCGGTGCGCGTCATGATGTCGGAGGAGACCGGACGCCAGATGCCGTCCGAGACGCCGATCACCATTTACCTCAACGATGTCGAGGTGGCGACGGTTCAGGCGACTGTTACGCACATCGATGATATGGCCATCGGGTTTCTCATCACCGAGGGTCTCTTAACCGACCGCGAAAAGTTCAAGGGCGTCGACGTTGATAAGAAGCGCGGCTTCGTCTACGTCACTTCCGATGAGGACGTGCCCGATGGCCTCGTATACAAGACGCGCTACGTAACGAGCGGCTGCGGTAAAGGCACCACGTTTTCGAGCCTCGGTCACGCACGCGGGCTTGAACCTATCACGCAGATGATTCATGTCGGTCCGGCGGACCTCTATCGCTGGATGGCCGAGATGTCGGCGCGCAGCGATGAGTACCGCGAGCATGGAGGTAGTCATTCGTGCGGTCTCGTCGTCAACAACGAGCTGCTCGCGGTACGCGAAGACGTCGGCAGACACAACGCAGCCGATAAGTTGCTCGGACACGCATGGCGCGAGCGCGTCGATATGACGCACGCAATCCTGCTTTCGACCGGTCGCATTTCTTACGAAATGATTGTCAAAGCAGCGAAATGCCGCATTCCCTTTGTTGCGTCGCGCAGCGCGGCGACCGACTTGGCGGCGGAAATCGCCGAGACTCTCGGTATCACCCTGGGCGGATACGTTCGCGGCGGAAAAGTGGTCATCTACGCTCATCCCGAGCGTCTGATACCACCGGAAGAATTTGAGAACGAAGAAGGCTGACACAATGCAGACACAGACACAGACACAGACACACGGAACGCAAAACTTAATCGCTGTCGAGGACGCGCGGGAACAGGTGCTCTCTCTCGTCGACGTTTTAGATGCCGAAGAAGTCGACGCGCTCGGCTCTTTGGAGCGCATCCTCGCACAGGATGTTTTGAGCGACATCGACATCGCACCTTTCGATAACTCGGCGATGGACGGTTTCGCCGTGCTTACCAAAGATTTCGCGGGTGCTCAAACTCCCGTGCAGCTCAAGATTACCGAGCACATCGGCGCCGGCGATTGGCCGGAGCATCCGATTACCGCAGGCACCGCAATGCGTATCATGACTGGAGCGCCAATGCCCGAAGGCGCGGACGCCGTGATAAAAATCGAGGATACCGAAATCATCGAGGGCGATGGCCTCATCGGATCTAAAGTCGCGTTTCCGGTGCCGCCGCGCAAAGGCGACAATATACGCAAAGCCGGGGAGGAAGCCAAAGCCGGAGAAACCGTTCTAAACCGCGGCGAGCGCGTAACTCCCGCAGCCGTCGGCCTTCTCGCTTCCACGGGACACAGCACGGTGAAAGTCTACCGCCGTCCCCGCGTGGCGATTTTATCAACCGGATCCGAACTCGTCGAAATCGCCGAAAAACCCGCGCGCGGAAAAATCCGCAATTCAAACAGCTACTCTCTGGCCGCTCAGGTTCTTGAGGCAGGCGGAATTCCTCTGCGTTTTCCGCTCATCAAAGACACCTACGAGGCAACGGAAGAAGCAATTCTCGAAGCCGCCCAAGACGCCGACTTCATCATCACCAGCGGCGGCGTTTCGGTGGGCGACTTCGATTATGTAAAACCCGTGCTTGAGAAGCTGGGAAAGATGCTGTTCAGTGCCGTCAATATGCGTCCCGGAAAGCCTCAAACGCTCGGAGTGATACCCACTACCGGGAAGCCCGCGATTCCGTTTTTCGGTCTCCCCGGTAATCCGACTTCAACGTTTGTCGGGTTCGAGACGTTTGTCCGACCCGCACTGTTGAAGATGCAAGGAGCAACCGAGCTCTTGCGTCCGACATGCACCGCCGTTCTCGCTCATGACGTCAAGAAACGCCAGGGCAGAAGGTATTTCCTGCGCGGTACCGTCGAATTGCAGCCGGACGGAACCTATGCCGCCCACGTGGAAGGGAGCCAGTCCTCAGCGCTGCTCACCTCGGCGCATCGCGGCAACTGTTTCATCGTGTTACCCGAAGGCCTCGACCCCGCACACAAGGGCCAAGAGGTTACATGTATTCGTCTCGATATGAAAGAAGGAATTGCATAATGGCACATTCAGAAGACAAGCCGAAGATTGATTTGACCACCGGCAAAATCGCGGAAGTAGCCGCGGATCTCAAGAAAGATATTCTCGAAAGCACCGAGGACGGTCGCATTCAGTGCGAGAGCGCGCGCGGTCTTGCTCACAAGTACGGCGTTTCCACGAAATCGGTGGGTGCGATGATCGACGAGATGGACATCAGGGTTTACGACTGCGGACTCGGCTGTTTTTAACGGAGGCCACTCATGAATCGGACACCGGTAGTTACATTCGTCGGCAAGAGCAACTCGGGAAAAACGACATTTCTCGAGAAGGTGATCGCCTGTTTGACCGAGCGGGGCTACCGTGTCGCGACGGTGAAGCACCACGCTCACGCGACCGATGTGGATACTGAGAAGAAAGACTCCTGGCGCCATGCGCGTGCGGGTGCCGTTGTCAGTATGGTGTCGAGCCCGATGCAGTTCAGCGTGGTGCGCAAGGTTGAGAGCGAAGTCACCATGGAGGAGTGCATCAAGCAGGCGCAGGAGGCCGGTTGCGACATTCTGCTCGCCGAAGGATTTAAAAAACTGGACCTGCCCAAAGTCGAGTTGTCCCGCAAAGAACGCAGCGATGAGCCGATATGCGAGCCCGACGAGGTCGAGGCATTCGTTACGAACAATCCCGCGCTCGCTCGGAAATTCGCGGACACGGTTCCGGTCTATGATTTAAACGATAGCGAAGGTTTTTGCAATTTTTTGGCGCGCCGCTTCATCGAAAGGCAAAAAAATGATTAAGGATAGCCACGGACGCACGATAAACTATTTGCGCATATCGGTCACCGACCGGTGCAATTTGCGCTGTATTTACTGCATGCCGGAAAACGGCATAATCCCTAAAGCGCACGATGAGATTCTGACCTATGAGGAGCTTCTTGCGCTCGCGCGAGAAGCCGTCGCCATGGGTATCTCGCACATTCGTCTTACCGGCGGGGAGCCGCTCGTTCGTCAGGGCCTTAGCGACCTCGTTCGCGAGCTGCACAAGCTCGACGGACTCGATGATATTTCGCTGACCACCAACGGAATTCTACTCCCGCGTTACGCCGAGGAGCTTAAAGAAGCAGGACTCGACCGCGTCAATATCTCGCTCGATACGCTTGATCCCGACGTCTACAAAACCATCACCCGTCGTGGGGAACTTTCAGATGTGTTCAAGGGTATCGAAGCCGCTTTCGAGGCTGGCCTGAGCCCCATCAAACTCAACGCGGTAGGCGTGCGACCCTTCATCAAGGATCCGTATGGTTTCGCAAAACTCTCGTTCGACCGACCGCTGCACATCCGCTTTATCGAGTACATGCCCATTGGGCATTCGTCGGGCGTCGACGGGCAGGGCTGGGCCGCCGAGGAGGCCGTCAGTAGCGAGGAGATTTTCAAGCAAATCTCCTCAACCGCCGAAGAGCACGGGATGGGCGCGCTCATCCCGCTTGAAGAAGGTCAAGGTCCCATCGGTGTCGGACCGGCGTCTTATTATAGGTTCGAGGGAGCGCAAGGTACCGTCGGGTTCATCTCGCCGATGTCGCGCCACTTCTGCGCGAGTTGCAACCGCCTCAGGCTCACCTCCGACGGTAAGCTGCGTCCGTGTCTGTTCTCGGACGCCGAGATCGACGTGCGCGATGCGCTTCGCCGAAAGGATACCGAAGGTGTGCGTGCGATTTTGCAAGAAGCATTGAAAATGAAGCCCAAAAATCATGACGCACACAACTTCACCCAAAAAGACATGGCGGCGATTGGAGGATAGATGAAAGACATGACGAAACTAACCCACATCGCCCAAGACGGCTCTGCAAAAATGGTCGATGTCGGAGACAAAGAAAGCACACAGCGCATCGCACGCGTATCAGGAAAGATATTTATGAATAAGGCGACGTATGACGCCGTTGTGGGCGCGCAGATAAAGAAGGGCGATGTCTTAGGCACCGCGCGAATCGCGGGCATTATGGCGGCCAAGAAGACGTCTGATTTGATTCCGCTCTGTCACCCGCTCGCGCTCACTTCCGTCGACGTTGATTTTGAGCCCATCGAGGACAGCGAAATCGCCACCTACGGTTTTTGCGTTAACAGCACGGCGCGCGTCACCGGTAAAACCGGCGTCGAGATGGAGGCCCTCACCGCGGCTTCGGTTGCATGTCTGACCATTTACGACATGTGCAAAGCTATGGATCGCGGTATGGAAATAAGTTCGATTATGCTTGAGGAAAAGCGCGGAGGCGCTAGTGGCATATTTTTAAAAGGAGAAGACAATGGGACAAGTAGTATCAGTTAACCTATCGGAAAAAAAGACCGTCCGAAAAAAGTGCTACACGTCGGGAGAACTGATTTTCGACCGAGGCTTTGAAGGCGACGCGCATGCGGGAGACTGGCACCGCCAGGTTTCGCTGTTAGCCACTGAGTCAATAAAAAAGATGCAGGACAAAGGGCTCGACGTGGGCGCGGGTGATTTTGCTGAAAACATCACGACCGAGGGCGTCGATTTGTTGGAGTGGCCGGTCGGCACACTGTTCTCCGTCGGCGAATCCATATTGGAACTGAGCCAGATTGGCAAGATCTGCCACAACAAGTGCGCCATTTACTACCAGGCTGGCGACTGCGTCATGCCGCGCGAAGGCATCTTCGCCGTCGTGAGAAAAGCCGCGAAGATTTCGGTTGGCGACGAGATCAAACTCATCAAGCTCGGCGATGGAACCTGCGACCGTACCCCGCGCATCCTGCTCTTTTCACTCATCACCGTTTCCGATACCCGCACGCTTGAAGACGATACGGCCGGAGCCGCGCTCGAAAAACTCGTACGCGAAAAGGGCCACAACATCGGTCCGCGCGTTATCGTTAAGGATGACCAAGCGGCAATCGAGGAGGCGCTCGTCGAGGCGGTCGACAATCTGAAAGCCGACATCGTCATCACCTGTGGAGGTACGGGAGTCAGCCTGCGCGACGTGACGCCTGAGGCGACGGCTAACGTTTGTAACAAAATGGCTCCGGGAATCTCTGAAGTAATCCGCGCGAAATCCTACGAGGTCACGCACCACGCGATTTTGTCGCGCGCTGTTTCAGGCCTGCGAGGAACATCGCTGATCATCAACTTCCCCGGCTCGAAGAAAGCGGCTATCGAGTCGTTCGGATTCATTCAGGATCAGTTCGAGCATGCGATTGAGATGGTCCACGGGTCAGGGCACTAAATGGCGCTCCTGCGAGGATCGACTTCATAAGACAAAAAATAATCCCCTTTCGGGGATTATTTTTTATGTGACGATGATTATTCCTATTTGGCTTTTAGAACAGCTTCTTCGAGCGGAAGCATAAGAAGCTCATTGGCGCGAAGGTCGCTTTTGACGGGCTCGAGTGATTCGAGCATGATCTTTTGCGTACCACCGCACTTCTTACACCGGTAGATACGTTTGTTCATATCTTTCTCGTCGAAATGAAAAGTAAGGTCTTCGGGGTTGGTGCTTCCGCACCGTGTGCACTTGATGCGGGGGTAATTCCAGCTCGAACCGCAGAACGAGCAGTGCAGCGCACGTGGTGACCCCTTCGCTGCGCCCTCATCTTTGAGAACTCCGATTGTCGTCGGGGATCCGCACACAGGGCAGTTGCCCGTTTTAAATCCCGGTTCTTTCGGGATTTCGATTTTTGAAGCGGCGTGCGTTGCGGTCGGCTCGAGTACCGTCACCACTGCAAGGCTGATATAGTGATAAGCCTCTGATTCTGCGGGGACATCAAGCTGTTTCGCAAGTTCATTTATTAACTGTTCAGGCTCGGTAAAAAGCGACTCGAGCATCTTTTCGGAAAGACTCAGTTCGCCTTCGTCGTATTTCACGCGCAACTCGGTAAGCTTTTTGCTTACCTCTGTAAGCTCTTTAACATATAAGCCGATGTAAGCAAGGGAAGATTCAACATTATCAAGGACGTACTTCTGGGTGAGGCTGGGTGCTTCAAGAGAAAATGCGACCGTTCCGTTCTTCATCGCCTCGGTAAGTTTTTCGGGCTCTGCAGGAGTCCAGTCAACAGGTTCGATCGATTCCTCGAGATCCCACAGACCGGTGAAAAATGAGACGTAAGGTTTTCCCAGTTCTTCAATGTTGTTTTCCAGAGCTTTTTTACTTTGAGAGAGATCCATTTTTCTCCTAAGGGTCTTTTCCTAGTGTGGGTAGCCCTTTCGTAAGGGCTACCCACAGGGCAGAAGGAAGTACAGACAAGCGTTATTTCTCTACGATGTTTTCTCCAGAAGCGATTTCCTCGTCAGCCCAGTGGCCCCAGTGATAAAGGGCGTCCGACTCGGTTACCAGGCCGTCTCCGAACATAACACGCGAAACGCGGTGATATGGTTGGAAGATGCCGCCACCGAGGAAAATATGAATCGGGAACATTATACCGATACCCAGGAAGCACAGGTCATGGCCGGCAAGCCAGATCTGATAGAGCTCGGGGGATACGATATTGGAGCCGGCCCAGAGAAGAATACCGGAAAGGGCGATGCCAAAGATGCAGAGGTACATCAAGATATCTGAAAAACGCTGTCCAGACTTGACGAACTGCTGCTTTGGCATGTGGTACTTCTTCGGATTGAGCATATAGGGGAAGAACAACTTCATGAACTCTTTGTCATCGTCATCCCACTTCATAAAGAGGTTGTGGAATGTATGCTTGAGGTTCGCCGGACGGATAATCCAGGAAATCGCCGGAATCATGATGAAGCAGACCGCGAAAATCCGGTGGATAATCGTTGCCGTTTTCAACGTGTCATAGCCGACAAGTCGTCCCAAGCCCGGGATAAAGAGAAGAAGTCCGGTAAGTCCGAGAACGACTCCTCCGACTGAGAAAGCCCAATGGTTTGCACGCGCGAATTTGTCGTGGCGTTTAATGTACTTAGTCATTATTCTCCTCCCCTCTCCTGTTTGGATGCTTCTGCAGCAGTATCGCCGATACCATCCTTGGCCAAAGGCTCGTCGTGATCGATAGGAACGCCCTTATCGTAGGTGGTTCCCGTCTTTGGATCGTAGGACAGGTCTTCAGGACCATGCTCAGCGCCGCGTCCCCTAAACCATGCGAGGGCAGAAAATCCTGCGACGGCGAGCGCGCCGATTCCGGTAATCGGTTTCATGTACTTTGAAGCAAGCGTGAGAGCGCTTACCTTTGGATCCTCCGGCAGGCCAGCCGCCTTCGCTCCGTAAGGGAGAACCTGGATAACATGCAGGCCGCCCATTTCCTTGATGCCGTAAACAACCGCATCCGGCTTGGTCGGCTTGATTTCCTCAACCCGAGCTTTTGCCCGAGCGATCAATTCATAACGATCGCCGAAGTCGAGCGCGCCGGTCGGGCAGGTGCTAACGCAGGCCGGCCTTTTTCCGTTTTCGATACGGTCCAAGCACATCCAGCATTTCCGTGTTTTGTTATCGCGCTCACGGAGCTTCGGTACGCTGAAGGGGCATGCGGCAACGCAATACTCGCAGCCGATGCAGAGCTCCTTGTCGATAACGACGGCTCCCTGAGGAGTTTTGTGGCAGGCGCCTGAAGGGCAGACGCTTACGCAAGCGGCGTCAGTGCAGTGCTGGCAGGAGACGCGTCCAAACGCCCAACGGAAGTCACCTTTTGAATCCTCGCCCTCATCAAAACCGATGTGGAGCCAGGTGTCTCCGCTGTTGTTCGGGGGGTATTCAAATGAATCGCTGAACTTAACATCCTCAGTACTCAACGCAGAAGGAAGCTGGTTCCACTGCTTGCAGGCAACCTGACATCCTTTGCAGGCCGTACACTTTGATGCATCGTAATAAATCGCAACATCTTTAGCTTCTATAGTCATTTGAATCACCCCGCCTTCCTGATATCGACAAGAAACGCTTTCGATTCAGGAATAGATGAATTCGGATCGCCGAAATTCGGCGTGAGCGAGTTCGCGCTTTCGCCGGTGGCGATTCCGAGTTTGCCCCAATGCCAAGGCATGGTTATCTCATAAACAGTTTTACCGCTGAGTTTGAACGGCTTGAGGCGCTTCGTTACCATCGCTTTTACAACGATCTTTCCGCGATTGTTGAATACCTCGACTTCATCGCCGCTTTTAATGCCCTTTTCCTTAGCTAATTCTTCAGGAATTTCGACGAACATGAATGGCATCGCCTCTGCGAGCCACGGGCTGTTTCGCGTAAAGTTACCTGTCTGCCAATGCTCGACAACACGAATAGTCGAGCAGACAATCGGATACTTGGACGCATCGCCTTTTTTGGCTGAATCGAAAACCATCGCGAGCGGGTTGGACTCGGTCTTTGACAGCTTGTTCTTAACGGGGGACTCGACCGGTTCGTAATGCTCGGTAAACGGGCCTTCTTTCATACCCGCGGCGAAGAGTCGTCCGACAAGTTCGGTGTTCATAAAGAACGCCGTGCACTTCTCCGGTGGGATACCGATGAAGGTGCCGTCAGGCTGGGACTTTTGGAATCCGAAGTCGGGGACATCGTTGCGATCCCAGTTGCCTACCTTGGTGTTCCACTCGACCAACATACGTTTCGGGTTGCGGGCTTTACCGGTGTCTTTAAAGGTAGACGCGCGGTTGTAAAGAACGCGACGGTTCATCGGCCACGCCCATGCCCACTGCGGGAACTGGTTTAAGCCGCCCGTGCCGTTTGCCAGGGTGGCGTCGCTCGAATCGCGCGCGCCGCATGGCTGATCGGCTGGGTTATCCGAGTCGTTGTTGTTGAAGGAACCGGAGTAAATCCAGTTCATGCAAGCGGTTGAGCCATCGGCGGTGAGAGAAACCAAGTTGGGGATCTTCTTATTATCGACCGTGGTGTAACCGTTTATCGCGTGGGCGACTTTGCGAGAACTGAACTCTCCGTTCTCATCGAGGTAATCCCAGCTCGTCTTGAGAATAGGATCGGGGAACGCGCCTCCTTCGGTTGAGTAGAGACCTTTCAGCTCTTCGTGGAGCAAGGTTATGATCTCGCCATCGTCCTTTGACTCTCCCAAAGGCTCAATAGCCTTGTAGCGCCACTGGACCAAGCGACCCGAATTGGAAACGGTGCCTTCTTTTTCGATGTGCGAGCATGCGGGGAGGAGGAACACCTCGGTGTTAATGCTTGCAGGATCGGGAGCATCTTCGCCGGCGGTAATCGGGAGCTTCCAAAAGCCGGCGGTATCGGTCTCCATAAGGTCGGTGCAAACCAGCCAGTCAAGTTTTGAGATGGCTTTCCTTGTGAAGTTACCGTTAGGTCCGCCGAGCGCGGGGTTTTGGCCCCAGCAGAAGAGCCCCTTGATGGTTCCCTCGTTCATGGCCTCGAACAAAGGCATCCACGAATAGTTCTTCGGCTCGATCTTCGGCAACAGGTCGTAGCAATAGTCATTGCTTGCCGTTGCGTTTGCGCCGTAGAATTCGCGGAGCATTGCGACTATGAACTTCGCCCTGTTCGTTGAATAACCGGCAGCCGTTGTCTCAACAGAGAGATAGTCGCTGAGTGTCGGGTGCTTGGCTGCAGCGGGTACGCTGAGATAACCGGGGAGGTTATTGAAGAGAAGAGCCCAGTCGGTTGAACCCTGGACGTTTCCTTCTCCACGCAACGCATTGATTCCGCCACCGGCGATACCCATGTTACCGAGTAAGAGCTGGATGATTGAGAGTCCGCGGATGTTCTGAGAACCAATTGTGTGCTGGGTGAGTCCCATAGCGTACACGAAGGTAGCTGAACGATCATCGGTGCAGGTGCTCGCGACAACCTTAGCTAATTCCTCGAACTGCTCCTTGGTCATACCGACGACATCCTCGACCATCTGAGGGGTGTAACGCTCATAGTGCTTCTTCATCAACTGGAATACGCACTGAGGATCTTGCAGGGTCGGGTCTTGCTTTACGGTAGGAATCTTCGGGGTGGTGAATTTCGGAACATTCTTGCCCTTGGTCCATGCGAACGCACCGGTTGCTGAAGTGTCCCAATCGGCCAGCGAAGCTACCTGATATGCCCACTGTGTAGTGTCATACGAAAATTTACCGTCCTTTTCAGTCCAGCCAGCGAACATACCGTCTTCAAAGTTGTAACCGGGATTGATGAGGTAAGACGCGTTCGTATACGACTTAACGTACTCCTCGTTTACGAGGTTGTTCTGAAGCAGGTAGTTTGTGATCGCACCGAAGAGCGCGATATCCGTGCCTGAACGAAGCGGATAGTATTTGTCAGCGACCGCCGCACTTTTCGTGTAACGAGGATCGATAACGATAAAAGTTGCTCCATGCTCACGTGCTTTCAAGATGTGACGCAAGGTAGCAGGGTGGTTCTCGGCAGGGTTAGCACCACAAGCGACAATGACGTCTGAATTGGCCATGTCGGTAAAGTGGTTGGTCATCGCGCCGCGCCCAAATGAGTTTCCAAGACCGGAAACAGATGAGCTGTGTCAAATACGGGCTTGATGCTCGATGTAGACGATACCGAGAGAACGCGCGAGTTTTGCGAGAACAGCGCATTCCTCGTTGTCAAGGGCGGCTCCTCCGAGCCATCCTATGGCGTTTGTGCGGTTCACCGTTACGCCGCTTTCATTTTTTGTTTCAAAAGTTTTGTCGCGAAGGCTCTTGGTTCTTTTCGCAATTTCTTGAATCGCTTTTTGCCAAGAAATTTCCTTCCATTCGGAAGAACCCTTCGCACGATACATCGGTGTTGTGAGCCTTGCAGGGTTCGGCTTTACTGCCCCTGTCTTCGGGTCATAGATATTCACAACATTGAATTGTGCCATGCCCTTTGCGCACATACCACCTTGGTTAATCGGGTGATCGGGATCACCCTCAAAGTTAACGAGTTTCCCGTCAACAACTGAACAGATACCGCCACAACCAACAGAACAATAACAACAGATGGTGGTTGTTTCGGTGGCCCCCTTAATTCTCAATGCAAGAGGCTTGTACGCTTCAGCAGCGAAACCGGAATCAGCAGAGATTAGTCCACCAACCGTGCCCGCCGCGAAAGCAGCACCAAAGCCTGATACTTTGAGAAAGTCTCTACGGGAGATATTATCCATAGTTCACCTCTCTCTTAACTCACTTAAAAGAATCGACTGAAACAAGTTCTTTGCTTGTCAGGCTGCTCCTTTCTCGCAATATTCAGTTATCGGTATCCCTGTGAATTCAGTTATCGGTATCCCTGTGAAGGAATGGCGCGACGTCGGGCACAAGATAGGTTTAGGGTAGCATATATATCTGAGTTGGCGTGAACTTAATTGTGGAACCTCCTTAGTGCCGTTCCCTGCGCGCCATCGGAAATTTAGCGGTCGTTCTCTGCGCGCCATCGGAAATTTTTGGTAAATTATGAACAATTGCTATATCGTTTGATGTATCGATTGTTCATAAAAGGAGACTTGCATGACACGTAAAATCTATATGGACGAGGCTACTACGTCGTGGCCGAAAAGCAAAGCCACGATTGACGCGTTAGCTCAAAGCGCCGATGTTCTCGGGAGCTCTTCGCGTGGGCTTCCTTCGCTCGCCGATAGAGAACTTGCCCACGCGCGCAGTGTGGTAGCTCATTATTTTTCGTGCGACTCAGCCGATAATTTCATTTTCGTTCCGGGCGCGACGTACGGAACTAATCTTGTGCTTAAAGGTTACTTAAAACCGGGCGACAAAGTGCTCGTGAGCATTTCGGAGCACAACGCTGTTTTGCGTCCGCTTGCCGAGCTTGCGGCTTGCGGAGTCGAGGTCGAGTGGCTGGCGTCGGATGCAGCGGGACGCGTAGATGTTTCCGAGTTGGAGCAGTCTCTCGCTCATGACGACAGGGCGGCGGCGATTATCTGCCAGCATGGCTCTAACGTTACCGGTTTGCTCCAACCCGTGGAGGAGATTTGCGCATTGGGGAATAAGCACGGCATCCCCGTTATCGTGGACGGCGCACAGGCCGGTGGTCACATCCCCGTCAACCTCGCGACACTGAACCCTGCCGCCTGGATTTGCTCAGGTCACAAGGGTCTGCGCGGCGTTAAAGGCATCGGCGTTCTGTATTTGCGAGAAGATTTCAAGCCGCAGCCCCTCATTACGGGGGGCACGGGTTTTGGCGATGAGTCGGTCCCCCCGCTGGAAAGGCCGACATCTTATGAAGCGGGGACCGAGCCGCTGCCGGCCATCATGGCGTTGAGGGCAGCCCTTGAAAACGAGAATCGTTCGCTCGAAGAGATCGAGCGTGAAGAAGCTGAGAGAACGAAGGCGCTTATCGAGGGAATCGGCGGTATCGAGGGGATACGCGTTCTCGGAGCGGGGGGCGGTCGTCGTTTGCCGATTGTTTCGGTAACCTCGGATCGTCATTCACCCGATGAACTCGCTTTTATGTTGTCACGCAAGTACGGGATTGCAACACGTCCCGGTATTCATTGCGCTCCGAAGTTGCATAAACACCTCGAGACGTTTCAATCGGGGGGAGCGGTGCGGTTCAGTTTTTCACACGAAACGTCATTCGAGGATATCGAATCGACAATCCGAGCGCTCACTGAAATTTTTCGCTAGCCGCCACGAACGCGGAGGCCGGGAAGGTCCGCAGGCACGTTACAAGCCACGGGACGAAGTCCTGCGGCCGCTCCCTCATCAGGATATCCAAGTGCTTCGGGTCGAAGAAGGCTATTTCGGACACCTCGGCAGGATTGGGAGAGAGGTCGCCGCAGGTGCGACCTGCAAACACGTGGCAAAGCTCATGCTCGCATCCGATGCCCTGATACTGGGCTCTGTACACGAAGTGTCCAAGCGAGTTGAGTTCCGCCGCGCAACCCACCTCCTCTTGCAGGTGTCTACGGGCAGCTTCCAAGATATCTTCCCCCGGCCTCGGATGACCTGCGCAGGTGTCTGCCCAGTAGAGCGGCCACAGCAGCTTGTGCTCGCTTCGTCGGCACAACACCAGCCGGCCGGCCTCGTCGATGAGCAGCACCATAAACGCTCGGTGCAGGCTGCAGTCGAGCCCGTGGGCGGCGATTCGCGAAACGGGTCCTACCTCGTTGTCGTCTCGGTCCACGCAGATCACTTCCTCATCTCGGCGCCATGCGGCGGTCGTGGTGCCTGAGACCGCAGGCTCGGTGGGCGGTTCGTTTCGTGCCGTCATGCACCCTGACCTTTCTCCTGTTGAGGCGCGGTGTCGCTCAAGGTCAATTTGTGACCCATCCTGTCTCTCTTGGTGCGCAGGTATTGGTAGTCCTCGGGGCACGCCTCGATCTCGAGCGGGACCTGCTCCGTGATGGTGAGGCCATAGCCTTCGATCCCAACGATCTTGCTCGGATTGTTGGTCATCAACCGGATAGATCTGAGACCCAGGTCGACGAGGATCTGCGCGCCGATACTGTAGTCGCGGAGGTCGGCGGGGAAGCCGAGTTCTTCGTTGGCCTCGACCGTGTCGTAGCCGTGCTCCTGCAATTCGTAGGCCTTCAGTTTGTTGGACAGACCGATGCCACGGCCCTCATGCCCGACGATATAGAGGACCACGCCCTCGCCTTGGGCCTGCACTCGCTTCATCGCCTCGTCGAGTTGGGCACCGCAGTCGCAACGCAGCGAGTGCAGGACGTCCCCGGTGAGGCACTCCGAGTGAACGCGGACGAGCACATTCTCTTTGCCGGCGACGTCACCGACGACAAGGGCGACATGGGTCTGATCGTCCACACGGCTCGTGTAGCCGTACGCGGTGAACTCACCGAAGCGCGTGGGCAGATTGACCGTTGACGTGCGGTCGACGAGCTTCTCAGTGCGCCGCCGGTAGCCGATGAGATCGGCCACGGTGATCATCTTGAGGCCGTGCTCCTGCGTAAAGGCCTCGAGTTGAGGACGACGGGCCATCGTGCCGTCGGAATTGAGGATCTCACAGATGACTCCGGCAGGGATCAGGCCGGCGAGGCGCGCGAGATCGATGGCGGCCTCCGTGTGCCCTGCGCGCTCAAGCACGCCGCCGGAGCGGGCCTTGAGCGGGAACACGTGCCCGGGCATCGAAATGTCCTCAGGACGCGTGGCCGGGTCGATTGCGGCGAGCACCGTGTTACAGCGGTCGGCGGACGAGATGCCGGTCGTGATCTTGCCGGCCCCGATCGCGACGTGGAAAGCGGTGCCCTGCTCCGAGGTGTTCGTCTCGGTCATCGGCGGGATCTTGAGTTCCGCCAGGCGCTCCCCCGTCAGCGGGAGGCACACGAGACCGCGACCCTGGGTGATCATGAAGTTGATGGCGTCGGGAGTAGCCTTGGACGCGGCCATGACGAGGTCGCCCTCGTTCTCGCGATCCTCATCATCGACCACCACGAGCATGCGGCCGGCAGCGATGTCGGCGAGCCCCTCCTTGATTGTTGAAAACGGCGAGCTGGGGATCACAGCGCTCACACACCCTTCTTCGGTATCGAGATGTACACACGATGCGGGGCTCCCGGACCGGGAGCCCCGCTGCGATAATGCCTCGAGGGGACCCCCGAGCCGCTCCGGTGCTGCTACTTCTTCTCGAACAGCGACGGCGCCCACTTGGCGGGGTCGACGTCCATGAACTCGGCGCGCTTGAACTTGTCCTTCAGCTTAAACGGCACCGTACAGTCGAAGATTGTCTTGCACGAGATACCCTTGTCGCGGAGCGCCGGGTTGTACTCGGGGCTCTGAGACGGGTCCAGCGGGTGACAGCGCACGCCGGGGATGAAGATCGTGTCGATGTCGCCCTGGTACCGGGTGTTCAGCGACCACATCACATCGTTGCTGTCGAACGGGTCGACGTCCTCGTCGACGAGCACCACGTGCTTGAGCTCCGAGAACGCTGAGAACGCGAGCAGGGCGGCCTGACGCTGGCGCCCCTCGTCGCTCGGCACCGTCTTCTTGAACTGCATGACGGCCATGTACTTTCCGCCACCGGACGAGTGCGAGTAGACGTTGAGCAGACGTCCGGGCATGGCCCGCTCGACCATGCTGAGGATGCTTGCCTCGGTCGGGATGCCCGCGAGATTGACGTGCTCCTCGCTAGGGCCGATCACGGTCTGCATGATCGGGTTGGTGCGATGCGTGATGGCCGTGACTTTGATGACGGGCAGCTCGGCGACGGCGCCGCCGGTGTAGCCCGGGAACTCGGGCATGGCCTTGCCGGTGTTGGTGTTCTGGTCCTCACGGACACGCACGCCGGGGATGAGCTCGCCCTCGATGACGTACTCGGCATTCGCGATGGCCTTCTCGTCGATCGTCAGGCACTGGACCAGTTCCACAGCACGCTTGCGGATGGCTCCGGCGATGCTCAGCTCGTTGAATCCGAGCGGGGTCGTCGGCGGCTCGAAGCACGCGGCGATCTCGGCCGCGGGATCGACGCCGATGCTGATGGAGATCGGGAGCGCCTTGCCGGCCTTCTCGGCCTTCTCGCGGAAGACCGTCAGGTGACGGGCGCCCGGGACGAAGTACATCGAGATCTCGTCGGCGCTTTGCAGGCACAGCCGGTGGATCGTCACGTCGGACTCGCCCGTCTCCGGGTCGGAGGCGTAGCACATGCCCATCGTCACGTAGGGGCCGGCGTCCTCGGTCGTGTTCGTGGGCGCGGGAAGCAGCTTCCGGATGTCGAACCCGGGCTCGGTCGCAAGATGCACCACTTCCTGACACAGGGCCTTGTCCGCGCCGACCGTGATCGGTGCGATCGCGTTGGCGACGGCATCCTTGAGCAGGAAGCCGAGGCGCTTCGGGTCGCAGCCGAGCATGATGCCGACGCGCTCGCGGCTCGCGAGCACCCCGATGGCGACGCGCGCGCCTTCGTGACCCTTGACGTTATTGAATACCATCATGGGGCCGATGCGTGTGGGTCGCATGACGGTGCCGCCGGCTCCCACGTGGCGGTACACACCGGACAGCTCGGCGTTCGGATCGACTAGGACATCGGTCTCGAGCAGCTGGCCCGGATGCGACTTCAGGAGCTCCAGGATGGAGCGGAAGTCGGTGTCGGAGTTGGTGTTGTTCTCAGCCATAAAACCCTCCTTCGTGTTGGTGTTGTTCTCAGTCATCAAGCCCTCCTTCGGACGGTTCGCCCATCTCGCTTGCTATGCGGCGCTTCACATCCGCGAGCACCGCGATGTAGTTCTCGTTGAGTAGCCGGATATCGTCGGCGGTGGCGCCGTCCACGTGGAGGCCCGCCGCCACGTTCACGCGACAGCCGAACTCCGTGGCCAACTCGAGGGCGGCCGCTCGTGCAAGCCCGTCCTCCTTGTGACCGGTGACGCACAGGACGCTCGCCGACGCGGACGGAGCCGAGTTGTCGGCCAGGCTCGGCCGGGGGATCCCCAAAGCAACCGCCCCGATGTGATGGGCTTCCCCGCCACCGAAGCAGACCGAGACGTCGGGACCGCAGAACACAATCGCAGCCTCAACACGATGAGGGGCCTCGCCATGACCGACAGCTATGAGCTTCATCAGATATCAGCACCTTCCCACGGCACGAACTTGTCGTGCTCGAGGCCGAAGAACCGCAGGACCTTGCCCACGACATGGTCTATCTGATCCTCGAGGGTCACGGGGCCGTTGTAGAACGTGAGCATGGGCGGGACGATGACGCAACCCAGGTCGGCCGCCGTCGCCATGTTGCGAAGGTGAACCTTGCCGAACGGCATCTCCCGAGGCACCAGCACGACCCTGCGCTCTTCCTTCAGGCACACGTCGACCGCACGCACGAGCAGGTTGGCAGCGTAACCGGCCGAGATGCCCGCGAGCGTCTTCATGGAGCACGGGATGACGATCATGCCATCGGTCTTGAACGACCCGCTCGAGATGCAAGCGGCGAGGTTCGCGTCGTCATGGACCACGTCGGCGAGCGCGTAGAGGTCGTCCAGCGACTTGTCGCATTCGAGCGCCCACGTCTTGTGAGCTCCCGCGGTCACGACGAGGTGGACCTCGACATCCTCGTGCTGCTTGAGGGCGGACAGCAGGTAGTAGCCCATCACCACACCGCTCGCACCCGATACTCCAACGATAATCCGCATGATCGTCACTCCCAATCTAGTCGTGCAATGCCCGGAATGTCAGCCTTTGTGGAGGAAACCGGTGAACGTCCACCACGGGATCTCGACGCCCATCGTCACGATGAACACGCCGAGCGTGAGAGGCAGTCCGAGACGGAGCGTCTCCTTCTGCGTGTAGCCGCCCGTGTCCTCGGCGGCGCCGACGAGCATGTTGAGGTGCTGGAACGGCAGCAAGTAGTGCGACGCGATCGCCGTGTAGACGAGCAGCGTCGGAACCAGCGGGTTGAGGCCCATGGCCTGCGAGAAGACGAGAATCGCCGGTACGGCGACGCCCATGACCGCGATGACGCTGCCGAGCAGCATGTGGATCACGATGGCGATGATGGTGACGACCGCCGCGAACAGGAACAAGTTCGTCGGGGCGGTGGATGGCAGCAACGTGTGGGCGATCCACGCGTTCATGCCAGTGGCGCCACCGACGGTGCCGATCGCGATGGCCGCGGTCAGGAAGATGAGCACCTGCATCGGGACCTGGGCCCAGTCCTTCGGCTTCAGGATGTTGCCGATGATCGGCATGCTCATGAGCATCGCGATAATCAGGGTGACCCAACCGATGTCGATGCCGTGCACGCTGTTCGTCATCCACAGGGTGATGGCGATGGTGAGCCAGACGATGGTGCGGATCTCAATGCCGCTCAGCTTGCCCAGACCCGCGATCTTGTCGCGGATCTCATCCTTGTTGATGGTGACCTCTTGCGAGGGCTTGAAGAGCACGAGGATGAGCAGGCAGGTGATGACGCTGGCGACGATGGCGGGGATGCCCATCTGGATGAACCAGCCGACCCAACTGAGCTCGACGCCGGAAGCCGCGATGGCCAGCGGGTTGATGACGGAGTCGCCCGTCAGGAAGATCAGCGAGACCGGCACCGACGCCGCGAAGACGGTCAGACCGATCTTAATCGCATCCACCCGCGGGATTTTCGAGCTGGAGATGACGACTGCCATGACCGACATGATCAGGAAAGCGCGCGGCCAGGGATGCGGGATGAGCAGGCTCAGCCCGAAGGTCAGGATGAAGATACCGACGATGATGCTCCGATACGACTTCACGAACCGCAGCATATAGTTGTAGGCGATGCGCTCGCCCAACCCCGACGTCTTGACCGCTGTCGCGATCAGGTAGGCGCCGATGACGAGCCACATGGTCGTGCCGGTCCATGACTTGAACACGACGGCCGCCGTTGCGACCGCGGACGGGACGGCCTTGGCCGTCGCTGTAGCCGCGATGCCCGGGATGACCTTGAAGATGACCAGCAGCGCCAAGAACACACCTGAAGTGTAGCCGGGCTGTGTGATCTGGAACGCCCACCAGACGACGGTCATGAGCGTGAGGGCCAGAGTGATGTGCCCACCCGTGCTCAGTGCCGCGGCGGGGATCGGAATAAGCCAGATGACAGCGGCGACAAGGATTCCGAGCACGAAGCCGATCTCACGCTTCGTGATTAAATGCTTGATCTGTTCCACTTTTTCTCCTTCTTGTTGTTGGCCGATGCACGGACACTCCCCGTGTCGTACGCACCGGGTTTGAGGTGAACACACCGGACGGACGGTCCGCGGAAACTGCGGTGCAGCTCCCCCGGACCGGCTCCGAAGTCTAGATGTCGAGCGGCGGAATCGGCGGAATGACTCCGAGCCCCGCGATCATATCGTCGGTGAGCTTGAACTTCTCAATCACGACGGGCGTCTCTGTCGAGCGCCAGGAGTACCAGCAGTTCTCACACACGAAGACCTCCCAGACATCCCCCACCGGGGACTTGACCATCGTCCGGGTTTTCTCGCTGTCACAGCGCGGACACTTCATGTAGTACCTCCTTAAGTCTTATCGTTCGTTTCGCTACACAGGATGCTTCCAGCGCAGCCGGGCCGGACTATTTGTCTTCAATGGCCTTCTGCAGGTCGCGGATGATGGTCATGTACTTCTCGGTGTCCACCGGGTCCTTGAGCAGCTCGACCGTGCGGGGGTTGGGCTCCGGAGGAACAGGAGTGGTGGCGTCGATGATCATCTTGGTGGTCATGCCGGCTGGGTAGCTCGACGGATCGAGCGGCATCCCGGCGGCGTTTTCGATGAGCGTGACGTCCTTCGAAGGCTGGACGCGCGTGGTCAGCGCCCACATGACCTGCTCGAGATTGAACGGGTCGACGAACTCGTCGACGATGATCACAATCTTGGAGTACGGCATGCCATGTGGCGTGGAGAGCAGGCGCATGGCGACACCTTTGGCGTAGCCGCCATAGCGGCATTTGGTGGAGATGATAACGCCGATGCCGTGGCTGTACATGGCGTTCACGGCGACGACCTCGGGAAAGCTCTCTTTGATCTGCTTGTAGAGCGGCACGCTGGTGTTGAGAGCCATCAGGTAGTCGATCTCGGTCCAGGGCATGCCCAGGTAGAGGTTCTCGAAGATCGGGTCGGTGCGGTACGTGACGTGGGTGATCTGTACCTCGCACTGCAGACGGGCGCCTGAGTAGGAACCCGGGAACTCGCCGAACGGACCTTCGACGACGCGAGCGCGAGGGATGATGTAGCCCTCAAGCACGACCTCGGCGCCGGCCGGGACGAACAGGTGCGGTGCGGTGTCGGCCTTGACGATGTCGGTCGGGACGCCGTCCTGCAGCGCGCCAACGAACTCGTACTCGTTCTGGCTGTAGCCCACAGGGGTCGAGGCCATGAACGTCACGAGCGGCGTGTTGCCCAGGGAGATAGCGATCGGCAGACGCTCGTTCTTGCGCTCGGCCTTCTCAAGCTGGACCGCGATGTCGTGCATAGCCAGCGCCTGGATGCCGAGACGATCCTTGTCCTTGACCTGGATGCGATAGGTGCCGACGTTCTGCTTGTTGAAGTCGTCGGGGAACTCCGGGTCGCCGGAGACGACGGACGCCTTCGAGAGGAAGAAGCCACCGTCCTGTTCGTTGATGCGGTAGAGCGGCAGAATCTCGAAGAGGTTGATATCCTCCGACATAGTGTTCTGCTTGCACGGCGCCTCATCACGGGAGACGACGTTGGGAGGGACCGGGAACTTGTCCCAGCGACGGTTGAGTTCCTCGAACTGCGCCTTTGTGGAGGTATCCTTGGGCATGCCCATCATGAGTGCATGGTTCTGCCACGAGCCGTGGACATTCGTGACGACCTGGCCCTTGTAGCCCTTGATCTTCTCGAAGAGGACCGCGGGGCCGTTCGGAACGCGCGATGCGGCACGACCCGCAGCGCCGATATCCGGCTCGGGGTCGACCTCCTCCTTCACACGAACCAACTGGCCCTCCTCTTCGAGGGTCGCCAAGAACTCCCGTAAATCCTTGTAGGTCTTTGCCATCTGAACTCCTTTCTCAGTGCATCTAATTAATCGCTTGCGGGATCCCGGATACTGCGTCCCGCGCGGCCAGAGATGATGCCACCGGGTTACGCAGGCATCCGAACGCACTTCGACTGTGGCCTCCCCCACGCGCTTGTGCAATTCGGTCTGAGCGTTCCGGGTTGCCGATTGCGAAAGACCCCTGTTGGCAGACCGCGGCCATGAGCAGGAGGGAAAGACGGGTTGCCTCGATGGAAACGCGCAGGCCCGCAGCCGCCGGATGTCGGCCCTGCGCGAGTGTAAAATAATTGGTATCATTTGTGCAGTGCACGGTCGATGACCGCGCGCAAGGCCCCCGCCCACAGGACGGCGCCGGCCCCCAACAGAGGGATTCGCCTATGAACTTCGCGCAACTCAAATACTTCCTCGCGGTCACGCGCTTCAGGAGTTTCTGCCATGCCGCCGAGAGCGCCTACGTGTCGCAGTCGGCCCTCTCCAAGCAGATCAAGGCGATGGAGGAGGAGCTCGGCACCGAGTTGTTCGTCCGGGGTTCGGCCGGCGTCTCCCTGACCCCGGCCGGGGAGACGTTCCTCCAGTTTGCCAACAGCACCTCGACGAACTACGAGAACGTCATCATGCGGCTGGCGCAGTACAGCGATTCCGCCCAGCTCAGAGTACGTGTGGGGGCACTTCCGCTCACGAGCGCCTATGACCTCGTCACGGACCTCGCGGACTTTCAGGCCGATAACCTCGGCGTCCAGGTTGACCTCTGCGAGCGCAACCAGGAGGAGATTCTCAAGAGGCTCGAGTTGCACCGCCTCGACATCGCGATCCTGCGGACTGACCTGGTCTCACCCGACGAGTACGACTGCATCCCGCTCATCCGCGACGAGATCGTGATCGTGTGCTCGAACCAGCATCCTCTCGCCCGCCAGCAGCGCGTCTCAATCGAGGAGCTCAAGGACGCGCGCTTTGTGATGCTCAATGAGCACTCGGGCGTCTACATCGCGTTCGCCGAGGAATGCGGCAAGCACGACTTCTTCCCGAACGTCACGTTCACTCACACGCGCCACGAACCCCTCATCGCCGCCGTGGCGCGGAACATCGGGATCACCGCGCTCCCCCGCGGGCTGACGCACGGCGGGAACGAGTCGTCGATCACCTGCGTCCCGCTCCGCGAACCGCTCTACACCGTGATCGGGCTCGTGATTCCCAAGGACCGCGCCCTCACCGCGCCCGCGCAGCGGCTGGTCGAGCACTTCTCCTCGAGGTACATGACCCCGCTGGAGACGTGGACGCGGAAGCCCACGCCGATTCACAAGTCGACTGAGAAGTAATTCTGTAAGTAAGAGAGCAAAAGGTTCCAATAGAAACGCCCGCCCCTCGTCATCGGGGGGCGGGCGTCTTCATGTCATTATCTGGCGGAGGAGGAGGAGTTTGAACCCTCGCTACGGGGGTTGCCCGTAGAACGGTTTTCAAAGAGGATTATCGGTACGGATTCACGCTGTCAAACCAGCCTCACCGAGAGTCTCGATCAACTCTCCAACCAACGCTGCGCATGAACTGGCAATCACGTCGGCTGGTTCCGCCGGCGCAGCCGCCTCACCAGCCATCAGACTGGCAGGGCTATCAGGGTCGCCGAAGAGTCTCGGAAGCGCGTCAATTGCCGTTTCAGTTACGTCCTTCGACAACTCGTTGCCTAAGAGCCGTCTGAGACCATCGACCAACTCCTCAATCTTCACCGCACGAAGTAGCCGCAGCACATCGAGAGCATCTTTGTACTTTCGTCTGTCGCGACCAGTCGCTGCTTGATTTTCTCGCTCATTAAGCTTAATGACCTTTGCGACCAACAGTGAGGCCGAACCCGCCACCTTTATCTCGAACGAACGATTATCGGCTGGGTCAAACGAGGAGATGGTGTGGATCTCGCAGTCAACCAGACAGCCTTCAATCCCAGACACTTTGAGCACTGAGCCCAGTTCCTGACCCTCGATCCTTGCTGCGCGTCTACCGCCACCTCCCAGTACCGCGGGAACTAGAAGATCCACTTTCACTACAGCTGACACGCCGGATATCACCCGCAGGGATGACCAGGTGCCAACAGGAATCCCGCTTCCGTTCTCCTCACGGAAGAACCCAGCTTCTCTCATAGCCACAGCCAATACAGGGTCTTCGACGAGCCACGAAGGATCAAAAGCGACGTCCGCATCCGTGGTGGATTCAGCAACCGCAAGACCGGCATTCCCGGTATGCAGGTAGATTGCCTGCGCCCCGACAAGCACCACGGCTACCCGCTGAGGGCCAAACGCCTCTAGGGCATCCAGTAGCGCTTGACGCGCAACGACATATTCTTGGCTAAGTTCTCCAGACATTCTCGTTCCTTCTCATCCAGTCCAAGAGCTCCTCAGCCTCTGATGGATTGCGACCCGAGCCCGTAAGCAGATCAACAACCGCTTGGCTGGGAGCGACGTACCGCACCCCTTCATCAATCCTCACTCTATCGAAGACGAAGTCACCTCTGGGTACCAAAAGCATTACATTCGCGCCCGTTTCGGCTGGCACCAGCCCCAGGGAGTCGGCAGCAGTTGCTGCATCGTCGACAAAAGCGACCCCCAACCTTGCAGGAGCCACAGGTGCCAGTCGTGCCGCAGCGAGGGAGCCCGTTACCGCATAGCGCATACCGGTTGGGAGTGTCTGCAACCGCGAAAGGAAATTTCCGAGTCCGCGAGGGTCGAGATACATGTAATACCTATTCGAACCGATCATTGAGTAATCGCGAGACCATGCCCTGAGCAACCCGTTCCAATCGACCTGCTGAACGCCCCCCCGCGAACTCCGCTGAACCAAATCCTCGCGTCCAAGAAGATTGAGCACACGGGAAACATTCCCGGGGTCCGTCTTTGCAAATTCAGCAATCTGTCGGACTCCCAAGGGCAGGCGGAGATCCACCAGAGTGCGCACAATCTTGGCCGTCTTGATTCCACGCAGAGACCGCATCGGTCGAGATGACTTGTCGGGGTCCTTCGAAGCTCCCTGCGTACGTATGCAAACAACAGGTTTTTCGATAGTCACATAACTGTTGCCCGTGAAGTCCAGGTAGTTGAGGTCGCTATCGCGTAGCTTCTCACGAGTGCGTTCGCTCAAGTAGGGTGCCGCCACAAGAAATTCCCCCATTGGTTTTTCCATCGCTGACGAGTCGACCCACGACCGCATCTGTTCAACCACACGAGGCACGACGGCTGGCTCCAGTCGACGCATAATCTTGACGAATATCCTTATGCGCCGGCTGTCAGGGGTTTGGACCTCCAACACAGCGTCGGGACCTCGCTGATTCTCAACCCGCCCAAGAAGGCAAACTCGCCACGTGTGGGGTAGCTGTTCCTGCAGCCGTTTCTGCACCTCGATCGGTGTTGGGGTGTTGTCTGGATATGCCGTGTTGTTCATCATGCACAATAGTATAAATCCAGACAACAAAACCGTCAAGCGCCCCCATTTTCCTAGTGTGTTGTCTCGAAATTATATGTTGCGCAATCCGCACAACACCATTGTTTGAGGCAACAACCACCTTGCCTACCAGCCCACAAAACCGAATGGGATCCCCCTCACCCATGAAAACCCTAATCGCCTCAGACCTAACGATGACGCGTGCCTTATATCCATTGGGAGTGAGTGTCATTCTGGATGTCTTCATAAGTCAGCGAAAGTAGGAACGATTTACAATATGCAAGTTTCCTAACATACAAAAAGCAAGCAAACCGACTTACAAAAAGCAACTAGAGCGGCATATCACAAAAAGTGTTGGCACAGCATTTGCGTATCATGGGGACGGAAAGGTGACACAGATCGAACCATATTTTGACGTAAAAATGCATGAATGACATGACAGTATATGATGGCATATAAAAAGAAAACTGCAGGCCCGGAAAGCGCCTGACAGTATAAAAAATCGCTGGCGGAGGAGGAGGGATTCGAACCCTCGCTACGGGGGTTGCCCGTAGAACGGTTTTCGAGACCGCCGCATTCAACCACTCTGCCACCCCTCCGCATGGGGCAACACCTTGCTCGTGTTTGCGTTCATTATGATAGCAGAAGATGGGTGAGCCGACTTCAAAAAACCGAAAGCCCGCAGAAATCGATACTCGCATGAACAGCATCCGGCAGGTGAGAACCGCGCCGTAAATGACCATACACGAAAAATGCAACTTATATTACCAACTTCCCCCCGCAAGACCCGGCTAAATCCGTTACCCTGAAACAATACAAACTGACACTATGACTCAATGCGCCACATATATCGGAGGAAACATGAGCGATTATCAACGAGATACCCTATGCGTCCAAGCGGGTTGGCACCCTGCCAACGGAGAACCGCGCGTACTTCCGATTTATCAGAGCACGACGTTCAAGTACGATTCGACCGAGCAGATGGGCCGCCTCTTCGATTTGGAAGAAAGCGGATACTTTTACACGCGCCTCCAAAACCCCACAAACGATGCAGTCGCAGAAAAAATCGCAGAGCTCGAAGGCGGTGTCGCGGCGATGCTCACCTCTTCCGGACAGGCTGCGAACTTTTTCGCGACGTTCAACCTTTGCAGTGCCGGAGACCACATCGTGTCCGCCGCTTCGATTTACGGCGGAACATTCAACCTGTTCGGCGTGACCATGAAAAAGATGGGCATCGACGTCACGTTCGTCGACTCCGATGCGCCTCTCGAGGAACTCCGCAAGGCTATCCGCCCAAACACCAAATGTGTGTTCGGAGAAACCGTCGCAAACCCCTCGCTGACGGTACTCGACATTGAAAAGTTCGCGACGCTCGCCCATGAAGCCGGCGTTCCGCTCATCGTTGACAATACGTTCCCCACGCCCATCAATTGTCGCCCGTTTGAGTGGGGCGCCGATATCGTCACGCACTCCACCACCAAATATATGGATGGGCACGCCAGCGCGGTCGGCGGCGCGATAGTCGACAGCGGCAATTTCGATTGGGATGCCCACGCCGATAAGTTCCCCGGTCTCACCGAGCCCGACGAGAGTTATCACGGCGTAACCTATACCGAACGTTTCGGCAAGGGCGCCTATATCACCAAGGCGACCGTTCAGGTTATGCGCGACCTCGGTTCGACTCAGGCTCCGCAAAATGCGTTCCTCCTCAACCTCGGGTTGGAAACATTGTCGCTTCGAATGCAGAGGCATTGCGCAAATGCTTTGGAGGTGGCGCAGTGGTTGAAAAACCGCGATGACATCGAACTCGTGAACTTCCCGGGACTACCCGGCGACCGTTACTACGAACTCGCACGAAAGTACATGCCGAACGGCACGTGCGGTGTCATCTCCTTTGAAATCAAGGGTGGACGAGCAGTGGCCGTGAAGTTCATGGATTCACTCAAGCTTGCGGCGATCGTGACACACGTGGCCGATGCTCGGACGTGCGTACTCCACCCCGCGAGCCATACGCACCGCCAGCTCAACGACGAACAACTCCGTGCTTGCGGCGTAACTCCCGGGATGATTCGCTTTTCGGTCGGCATCGAAGATCCGAGAGACATCATCGCCGATTTGGAGCAAGCACTTTCTTAAAGAATGGACTGAAGTTTTATGCCTGTAAAAATAAAAGACGGTTTACCCGCGGTAGACGTTCTCGCAAAAGAGAACGTCTTCGTGATGACTGATAAACGTGCATCGAAACAAGATATCCGACCGCTGAAAATAGTGGTTCTCAATCTGATGCCGACGAAAGAAACGACCGAGACTCAGATCTTGCGCGTGCTGGGCAACTCGCCGCTCCAAGTCGAGGTGACGTTCCTGCACACCGCGACCTACAAACCGACGCATAGCGACCCGATGCATCTGCATGTGTTTTACAACACATTCGATAACATCAAGGAGCAAAAGTTCGACGGCTTGATAATCACGGGAGCGCCGGTCGAGCACCTCGCTTTCAACGAGGTCGAATACTGGGATGAGCTGGTCGAGATCATGAACTGGGCGGATGAGAACGTCTACTCCACCCTCCACATCTGTTGGGCCGCTCAAGCCGGGCTTTACCACTATTACGGTATCGATAAGCGCACGCTCAGCGAGAAAGTCTTCGGTATCTTCTCGCACACGGTCACCGACGACAAGAACAAGCTCACACGTGGGTTCGACGACACATTCAATGCTCCCCACTCGCGTCACACAACCGTGCTCTACCAAGACATCATCGACTGCGCAGAGATAGAACTTCTCGCCTACTCCGATGAGGCCGGGGCATTTCTCATGGCTTCGAAGGACGGCAGGCGTGTGTTCGTAACCGGTCACAGCGAGTACGATGCCGACACGTTGAAACTCGAGTACGAGCGCGACAAGGCGGCAGGCCTCGACATTGAGACTCCTCACAATTATTTCCCTGACGACGATCCCCAACGCGAGCCGAAAATGACGTGGAGAGCGCATGCCAGTCTGCTGTTCAGCAATTGGGTAAACTATTGTGTATATCAAGAAACGCCTTATGACCTCGACGAGTTGGCGACCCGTGAAAAAATCAAAGCGGCGAGCAACGCCTGAAACTGCCGATATCTGAACTACAACTTCATTCGTTGTCACTCACGTCGGATTCCGCAGACAATGTCTGCTGAATTTGCTTTGCACCCTGTTCGAGTGCGACAAAGTGGTCGAAGTCACTCTCGAACAGGCGGTCTTGTATGATGCGGTATTTTTCAAACGGTCGGCGTCCATAGCCCACCCCTGAGTGGTGTAGTCTTTGACTATGGCATTAGCCCACTTACGGAATTGAACGGCATGTTCGTTATTCACTTTGAAGCCGACTGTGATTATCATTTGCAGGTTGTAGTGCTCAACCTCGCGTGAGCCCTCGTTTTGAACTATAAAGTATTTCTTTATAGTTGCCCCCCGGTCAAGCTCGCTGTCGGCGAAAATTTTCTTGATATGCTGACCGACGTTCTGAATACTGACATCGTATAGCACAGACATCATTTTCTGCGTCAACTATATGTTCTCGTCCTCGTAACGCATTTCGACACTCTGCTCGTTAGCGCCTGTCGCCGCGACGAATGTCAGGTACTCAGCTGCGCTGGAACGAACTGTGATTTCGTTCTTTTTCTTCTTCGCCATACTATACTTTCACTGGCGCGGATATCCCGAATCTCTTCGAGCAAGTCATCAAAATAGCGCGTACTGAACCGCGAGCCATATTTGAATCGGTCATCGTCGATTGCAAATCCTTTTTGAATATACTGATGCAGAATGTTCGTTGCCCATTGGCGGAACTGTGTGCCACGTTCGGAATTGACGCGATAGCCGACCGCAATGATCGCTTCTAACGAATAGCAATGAACGGTTCTTGCGACCTCTCGTTCACCCTCTTTTTGAACTACCGAGAATTCCTCGGTAGTTGCGGTTTCATCCAATTCGTGTTCTGCATAAATGTTTTTAAGATGCAGCGATATATTGTCGGCGGCACAGCCAAACACAATACACACAGGGGCACAATGGGCCCGCTCTGACACCTCCGAAAACACCAAAATCATTCCGGACTATAACTAGGGCCCGCCTATGCATTCAAGCGTCTACGCGAGCTTCAAAATGAAGGCAACATCGTAAAGATTTGGCCCGTGGTACCCGACGCTCGTGGCAAGCGCTTGAATCCACAAACAGGTGGCCGACTCGTACGCACGTTCACAACAACGAACGATGTGCCACGCATCACAATCATGTCACTGCGACACAGCTTTGCTACGGCCGCCGTACGTTCTGGGATGAATGTTGCTAGTGTCAGCAAATGGCTTGGCCACTGCGACGTTACAACAACTCTGAATAAGTACGTGCGTCCGCTGCTCACCAACTTGCACGATGATGTGGCAATTATCGATAAAGGGTATGAAGCGGCAGCTGGCAGTTAACTCTTATATAAACAAAAAACAGGCTGACATCACAAACTCATAATGCCACCCTGCAAAACAGTAATCTGTTTTTTTATGTGCTCTTATTATCCGTATTTGGGAACCACTTGTCAATGACAGTTTTTATAAAGAGAAAGCTGGTGCTAATGGTTTCATTTTTTTCATAATAATCTATATTTCTAAACATCCTAGTAGTAACCAATTGCAGACTTCGGCTCACATGTTGCTGTACCCCGTCACTTGCAACAAAGTATGTATGAGCAAACAATAATGTCACTATATGTTGAATCTTTGTATTACTCATTTTCTTTATGCGCGAATCTGGCGTTAGCCCAACTTTAGCCAATGCCCGCGTAACTAAATCATGGGTTTTGAAGGGCGGCTTACCTGGGCTCAAATCATTAATCACGCAGCTATTATGCGCTGCGGCATTTCGCAAACTTTTCACCCCAAGTAATAAAAAATGTTCACTTTTTAAACTGTCGCTGTCGAATCTTTTCCAGCAAAATCTATAGAAATGGACTAACGTTCCAAACGATATTATCTCCAAAAAAGCCCATACGGGATAGTTGCCAGAAAATTTAGTCGCGATGCCGCCGCAATAACAGCTATCTTCTTGTCGCTTCAAACCGCCAATTAGTATATTTTTGCTCGTATCGTCAAGACTATTAATGTAGTCTTTGACAATCGAGTACCCGTCTTCCCCTTTGTCACTTATTAGTTTTAAGAGCCGCACTTTCGCAAAATGCTCAACATCAAGAGTCATATGTAACAGCAAGTAACGTAGTTCCATATCGATAATGGCAAGATCCTGCAATTTCCCAAAATCTAAATCAATATATTTCCCTTTATTTTTACCTTCGAGATATTTTTCGAATCCCGTTCGATATGCACGCAGCTTAAAGTAATTATTATTTTTTGAAAGATACTGTAGCGCATCTTTTTCGGAACAAATATAGAAATTCACATTCTTACTTCTAAGGTGTTTAATCTGCTCTTCGATATTTAGTATCGGACTATCAGCTTGCTCCATACATCCTCCCACAGAATCGTTTCAATGTATGAATGATAACACTGCTATGCAGAGACCTTGCCTCCTGCCCTTTTCCCGCCATTTGTGTCGCATCCTGCCCTCAAATGCCATTATTTCCGTTGACTTTAGGCAGTACTTGCAACTTTGACAAATAAAAAACAGCGCTTTGACCTGCGGTTATAAGCCGATTAAGTCAAAGCGCT